>DATGGW010000358.1:0-22242 GCA_035308345.1 Ktedonobacteraceae bacterium
GGCATAAAAAGGAGGATCGATTCTGGCAACATACGTTACAATCTTTAGCAGCGCGTGTCCAGGGGGATGCATCGATATCCGTACAGATGGAGTTGGTTTGCGTAGACCCACGCCTGCAATGGTCACAGGCGAGAAACGTCTGGCAAAATGCCGCTATGCGCACAACGATGTACAGGATAACAGCGCCGCTACGCCTGGTACGAGGCCGCAAACGTTAGCGCGTGCCTCTCATAAAGTCGAGAAAGAATTGGCATAGTATGTCTACAAAATACGACGCGGTTGTAGTTGGCTCCGGGCCAAATGGCCTGGCAGCCGCTATCACTATAGCGCGTACAGGCAGGTCAGTCATCGTATTCGAGTCCAAAGAAACCATCGGAGGGGGCTCGCGCTCGATGGAACTGACCTTGCCCGGTTTTGTACACGATATATGCTCGGCTATTCATCCTCTGGGGCTTGGTTCGACATTCTTCCGCACTTTGCCACTTGAGCAATATGGGTTGGAGTGGATTCACCCATCCGCTCCACTGGCTCATCCGCTCGATGATGGCACTGTTGCCATGCTTGAACGTTCCATCGATGCGACAGGCGCAACGCTTGGCGGTGATGCACAGGCTTATAAAGAACTGATGACACCCCTGGTAGCTCATTGGGATAGGATTGCTGAAGCCTTTCTTGGCCCGCTGCGCTTGCAACCTCTATTGTCTCATCCATTCATGCTCGCTTCTTTCGGGTTCAAAGCTATTCGTTCAGCGCGTGGTCTGGCGGAAAGCCAGTTTAAGGGCGAACACGCGCGCGCTATTTTCGCGGGTATGTGCGGTCACTCCATGCTGACATTTGAACGGGCAACCAGCGCGGCGGCCGGACTTGTGCTGGGGACGCTTGGGCATGCAATTGGCTGGCCTTTGCCGCGCGGAGGGTCGCAGCAGATCGTCAACGCGATGGCAGCCTACCTGCGTTCGCTGGGAGGCGAAATCGTCACCGGGGTTGAGATCAAGTCCCTTGCGATGCTTCCCTCCTCTCGCGCCATCCTGTGCGATATCACTCCTCAACAATTGCTGCGCATCGGCAGTTCTCGCCTGCCGTCCAGCTACCAGCACAAGCTGCAACGATATCGCTATGGGCCAGGCGTCTTCAAGCTTGACCTTGCCCTGGATGGCCCCATACCCTGGCGGGCAGCCGAATGCGCGCGCGCTGCAACGGTACATGCCGGTGGCACATTGTCTGAAATCGCAGCTGCCGAAGCTGAGGTCTGGCATGGCGAGCATCCAGAAAAGCCGTTTGTGCTCCTCGCGCAGCAAAGTTTGTTTGACCCGACGCGCGCCCCAGAGGGCAAACATACCGTGTGGGCCTATTGCCATGTTCCCAGCGGCTCATCTTTCGATATGACCGAACGCGTCGAAGCCCAGATCGAACGCTTCGCCCCCGGATTCCGCGACCGCATTCTGGCGCGTCACACTCTGTCACCAGTGCAGCTTGAGCATTATAACGCCAACTACATCGGCGGTGATATCAACGGCGGCGTGCAGGATTTATGGCAACTCTTCACTCGCCCGACCATCCAAATCAACCCCTACGCTACCCCCGTTGACGGTCTGTATCTCTGCTCCTCGTCTACTCCTCCCGGCGGCGGTGTGCATGGATTATGCGGTTATTACGCTGCCAGCACTGCGCTCGCCCGCCTTCAATAGGCTCTACTGCCCCTGTCCATCCCAGCCATTGTGACCATTGGAGGAGGGCCACTCTTCCTGCGGAGGGAATTGCTGAGGTGCTGGCTGCTCCCAACCTTGCTGTTGCTGAAATGGCTGCCGGGGCGTCTGCCCCCAGTCCTGTTGTGGCGCCTGTGGCCCAGCCTGCTGTCGCTGGAATGGCTGCGGAGGCTGGCCCCAACCTTGTTGCTGCTGTTGAGGTGTCGGCTGCTGTTGAATTGGCTGTCCATTCCAACTCTGTTGCTGCGGCGACTGTGGAGGCTGCGGCGGAACTTGTTGTCCCCACCCCTGCTGGGATTGGCGTTCCCAGCCATTCTGCATCAAGGGCTGCTGCGCCATCGATGGCGCATTTTGTCCGGCAGCATGCGCAGCGCGCGCCTTGCGATCATTGCGGATATGTCGCCAGATATAGAGGGCAACCAGCGCGGCCACCAGCACAATGATAACGATATCCAGGTCATGGAAAATGGGGCCCAGCGTTGAATTGAGCTTTACCAGGTTATTTCCGATAACCGTTCCAATATAGGCGAGCAGCAAACACCAGGGAAATGACCCGAGGACGCTATACAAGCAGAACTTGCCGAATGGCATTTCGGCGATACCGGCGGGCAGCGAGATGTAGGTGCGAACTACCGGCAGCAGGCGCGAGAAGAAGACGGTTGCGCTCCCATAACGCTGGAAAAAAGTATCAGCCCTATCGGCATCATGCTGTGAGATGAGAACATAGCGGCCATACTTGAGCATTAGTGGTCGCCCTCCCGCGTAGCCAATGCCATAAGCAGCTATCGAGCCTACCAAACATCCAATAGAGCCGGTAATGGCTACCAGAATTAAACCGAGAAGAGGATTGATCCCACTTAAAATCTTACCTGTTACCAGCATAATACCGGCGAGTGGCATTACAATTTCGCTCGGGAGAGGAATACAACAACTTTCAATTGCCATAGCCAGCAAAATACCGATCAGGCTGGTGTGTATATATAAACTTGTGACAAAATTTGTAATCGACGTGGTAATATCCGCTAGAATCACAATAGCCTCCTTCAAACGCCTAAGCTTTTGCTTATACTAGCATATTTAGCGAGAAGGGGCTAGTGTCTATAGGACTGATGTTTACTACTCTTCTTCCTCGAGAGATTGATAGAGAGAAGCACGACGCGCTATTGGTTTATTGATCTGTTGCGAAAATTCTTCGCGCATGGCGTCGTCTTCGTAGAGATAGGGCGCGCGCCGCACCAGTGGATTGTGCAGATTCCCGGTTATCGCTTCGTCTCCCCTGAATACTTCACCCAGCTGGGGGTTGCGCGTGATCTGGCCCGTGTCAGGATTCATGCGTATCGGCTCGGTGGTAGGATAGCGACCGCGCTGCGCATCTACTGCTGAGTTCTTCGCGGCCTCTTCTTGCAAACGCGAGCGGTGCAGTTGAATACTCTGGGGAGGAAGATGGCGTGTAGTTGAGTGCCGTCGCATAGGACCCGTTGTAACCTGCTCCGGCGCATGCACTCCCTGCGCGGCCTCTTGTTGAGCAGCGCGCAGCGCCGCCGCCTGCTGATGAGATCGCAGCGACCTGGTGGTATAGGGCGAACGAGGGTTCCGTTGATGACCAGTCTGGGCATTGTGCCTGGTCGAGATCTCCTGGGTTCTTTGCCGCCCGGCGCCGAGGTCTCGTGTTGGCTTTCTGAATGCCTGTGCCGAAGCAGCATTGTGCGTATTGTTCAAGACACGTTGGTTGGCCGTTGTCTGCGCAGCGGACGAGGCGTAGCTTTGTCCGGCGGCAGGCAAACTGCGCACTTCCGGCTGTCTGCGTCCGCGGGGTAGTTCATATTCATCTTCATCAGGCAAATAGTAGGCTTCAGCTTCATAGAACCCGCCATACTCGTCGTACTCATCATAGCCATCGCCCTCTGCATAGCCCTGCTGGTACTCATCCTGGTAATAGGTCTGATCCGCTTCCTGTTCCAGCGTCATCTGCGCGTAAAGGCGTTCATCATGACGACGGGCAAGAGACGTGAAGATGATAAGCGAGATGGGAATGGTAATGAGTATCGCGGCTAATCCGCCAATTAATCCACCTAACACCCAGGAGTTCAATGTATTCGCGAAAATAAGAACTACAGCAGACGCAATGATGAGCACTAATGCCAGCGCTGCGACTTTCATGAACACCGTTCCCTTTCTGCTCTTCCACGCCATGACGAGGTTGTGAATACATTGAATATATTTTACTACAAATCTTAGTCTAGAGTATAGCAGATCAAAGGGATTTCTACAATAGGCATTTCAATCGAGAGGGGTAATAGGCATTTTTCGACGTAAATAACCCAGGAAAGAGAAAAAGAAGATGCAATTCTCTTTCCTGGTCAGAGGTGTTCTACACCCGCACTCAGACAGAATCACCGGTAAGCGATACGCGTATCAAGCTCAGGCGGCGGAACATTTACGGAAAATGGCGATCACCTTACCCTGAATCTGCCACTCTTGATCCCATTGAGTCTTGGGAATGAAGATGGGATTCATGGTGGAGTTTGCAGGCTGCAGGCGCACGCGGTTCTGCTCCTTTTCCTGGTAAAAGCGTTTCAGCGTCGCCCGGCCGTTGCCCTGTAAGTTCACGGCAACCACGATATCGCCATTTTCGCAGGTAGACTGTGGCTTGATGACCACATAGTCCTTGTCGCAGATGTGATCCTCGATCATTGACTGGCCCTTGACAACCAGTGCATAAGCGCCCTGCTGCTCAAGGTCACGACCAGCTTCAAGGACTTCATCGGGGTCAGTAAAGATCTCGATAGGTTCGCCTGCGGCAATGCTGCCATAGACGCGAATGCCCCAGGGCTGTTGTTTCAGCTTGATGCCGCGACTCTTTTTCGCTTCGCGCTCGATCATGCCCTTCTTCTCCAGCATGGTCAAATGATAGTCTACATGACCAGTACTGGCAATTTTCATGGCGCTGCCAATCTCGCGATTGGTAGGTGGCATGCCTTCCTCTTTGATATACCCTACGATGAAATCGTATATTCTTTTTTGAATTTCACTCGTATGTTCTGAACTCATCGATTGATACCTGCCTTTCTGTGTAGGCACCACAGACCAGAGCGGTCTGGTGATACTATACAGGTAGTAGAACAGCCATTCCAATCATAACAGGGTCGTGAAGAGATGTCAATACTTTTTGAACGAACTTTTGGAAAATATATTCTCTTGCCCGTTTTTTTGCTGCGCCTGCGGTTATTCCCGGAAAAAGGACTTGGAATAGGGCCTTTTCTTTGCTATACTCATTGAAAAGGGGTATTGAAAAGTGATAATGAAGAGGAGTTTGCGCATATCCTTCGGCTGGGTGTACAATAAAGGCGTCAGACATCGAGCAACCTGGTCGCTATAGAGGGAGTCAGACACATGATTGAGATGACGGTAGAAAGCGTGCGAATTAATTTACAGACATCGCAGCGAGTGGTCATCTTGAAAGCAACGAAGCAGGAACGTTACTTGTTTATCTGGATAGCGCAGGCTGAAGCGTATGCTATCGCCATAGAACTCCAGGGGACGAGTTCACCGAGACCGCTCACGCATGACCTGCTCAAAAATGTTATCCATGATCTGGATGCTAAAATCGAGAGCATCGTGATATCCGACCTTGTCGATGATATTTTCTATGCTCGCATTGTGCTCGACGTGGCGGGCAGACATGTCGAGGTGGATTCGCGCCCCAGTGACGCCATCGCGCTCGCAGTGCGCTCCAGGTCGCCCATCTTTGTAGAGGAAGGCGTGCTCGAGCGAGCAGGAGTAGCTCTGGAGGCCAACGACGAACCGATCTCTCCGGCTTCCGAGTCTAGAAAAGAACGAGAAGCAGAATACGACAACCTGGATGCCTATAGAGATTTTATAAACACCCTTGATGTGTTGGACGAGTTCGGCAAAGAGTGATAGACAGATATGAAGTCATAGACCTTCGAGGAAATCACATAGACGCTGCCTGTTTCAGCGTGATTTCAGCAGGGCTTTGAGAAAGCGCACCAGGATACGCGCAAGCACTCCATACGCGAGAATCGCGATCAATGCAGCCAGGTAGTTTACCAACGCCGTTCCAACCAGCGCGGGAAGATTCAGATGCTCCAATATCAGGCGGAACGGCCATGCAAACAACGCGCCAACCCCATACACCAGTTCGACCAGGATGCTACTTTCAGGAATAGCGAAAAGGAAGAGTACTACTCGCGCCAGTAAAATGAGCTGCACCACCACAAACAAAACGCCAGCTACCTGTGGCAATGAGCTGCGATGAGGATAAACCGGGTGTGGTTGTCCATTTTCGCCAAAGGGTAATGCCCCACCGGGAGGCCGCTCACTGCGCCCCACTACAGGCGATGGCGGCAGAATCGGGTATTCACGCGGAGTCTCAGGAGGATTTTGATATGGGTAGGTTGGAGCCGAGTGCAGCGTCATGATAATGGCCGACATTGGCTCGGTCGGTTGATTATGTTCGTCGTACTCGTCGGATGGGATATCGGGTATCTTGCGCATGAGACTGTACTCCACACCTGTGCCCGGTTGAAAAACCTCTACTTAATTTTGACGCTCAACCTGAGCATTCATCAAAAAACTGGTAGCGTTTAAGCATATCTTCGACTGTTTCCCGGCGTTCCATAAGTTGCGTGTGGTTCTCATCCACCAGGATTACGGCTGGGCGTGGAACCAGGTTATAGTTGCTCGTCATGGGCAAGCAGTACGCGCCAGCAGTGGGCAGCGCCAGCAATTCTCCATCATGCATTAAGGGCAGCATGACTTGCTCAATCAATATGTCGCCAGACTCGCAATAGCGACCCGCGACACAAACACTTTCTTCCAGAGGCGCAAAGGCTCGCTCAAGCGCCAGCGCCGTATAGCGCGCTCCATAGAGCGCGGGGCGAATATTATCACCCATGCCGCCGTCTACAAACAGGTAGGTGATCCCACCCGGCGTCTGCTTGCGCGCGCCAATGCGATAGACGGCGACCCCGGCTCGCGCGATAATCGAGCGGCCTGGCTCAAGTATGAGCGTTGGAGCAGGCAGCCCCCGGCCGGTGGCATGGAGTTGTCTATTCATGCTCGCCTGCAATGCTCGCGCCAGCGCATCTACGCCGGGAGTCGCTATGTCACCTGTATCGCCAGGTGTATCAATGGCCCACCCGCCGCCTGGACTGATCTCCTGCGGCCACCACAACGTCTCTTCATACACCTCATAAGTAAGCTCGAAGAGGCGTTCGACGCTTTCTTCGTAGGGACGAGTTTCGCGCAGCATAGTGCCGGTATGAGCATGCAGCCCCAGCAAATGCAGTTGTCCTTCGGCCAGGATTCGAACTAGCGCAGCTTTCGCCTCACCATTGCCCAGCGGAAAACCAAACTTGGCGGCAGCGTGACCAGTTTGCAGATAGCGATGCGTTTCGGTCTGCACACCGGGCGCAACACGCACTAATACCGCCGGTTGCCGCCCGGAAGCCCGCGCAAGCTTTGTCAACGTTTCCAGCTCGCTCCAGTTATCCAGCGCAATACGCCCCACGCCGAGTTGCAACGCCAGCTCCAGTTCTTCTGCCGATTTATTGTTGCCATGGAACAAAATACGCTCCACAGGGAAACCTCCCTGCTGAGCAATCCGCAATTCACCGCCCGATACCACGTCTAATCCCATACCCTGCTCTGCTATGATGCGCGCAATCATTGGTGAGAGATAGGCTTTCGCAGCATAAATGAACTGTACCGGCGATGCTGTGTAATGCTCACGAAATGCCCGTTGGTATTGCTTGCAAGCGTTAACAATGGTGACGCGATCAAACATATACAGCGGCGTCCCATAGCGCAGCGCCAGTTCAGGCACAGAATGCCCGGCTATACAAAATACACCTTCCGGTGAGAAACTGGCTGTATCGGGCAAGAGATGCGCAGATGGATGAATTTGAGGCATCACGCAAAATCCCCTTTGCGTCCTATGCCTGCCTGAAATGCCTGGGAACCGGCCCGACTCTCGCCGCTGCGCAGCGTCTTTGCTCCAAGTGCGGCCTCTATGCGCAATCCCCTGGCCAGTTCGTGACCCAAACCCTCATAAACCGCCTGCCGGTCATTGCGCATAGTCACCTGCGGAAATTTTGCCAGTTGTTGCCCCAACTCGATGGCGCGCTTCAAGCTTTGTCCGCGTGGCACAATTTCGTTCGCCAACCCCATCGCTAATGCTTCCTGGGCAGGCACAGGTCGCCCGGTCAGGATCAATTCTAAAGCGCGTCCCAGCCCGATAATGCGCGGCAGGCGCTGCGTGCCGCCATCAATCAGTGGAACCCCGAAACGCCTTTCAAAACAGCCAAATACTGCCGTTTCATCCGCGACGCGCAGATCACACCAGCAAGCGATCTCCAACCCTCCGGCGACGCAATACCCGGCCACAGCCGCGATGGTAGGTTTGCTCACAAACAGGCGCGTGAAGCCAAGCGCACCGCGCTCACCTCCGGCGCTGCCATCCAGTCCCTCCAGATCGCGCAGATCTGCCCCGGCGCAAAATATCTCATCTCCCCCTGTCACTATCCCAACACGCGCCTGCTCATCGGTCTCAAATGACATCCAGGCTTCATACAGCGCATCGGCAGTAGCTCTGTTGATGGCATTCCTGACCTGTGGCCGATTGAGCTTGATGATAGTCACCGCGCCTTCGTGACCGATTTCAATTTCGTTGGACATGACTCTGTAGCCTTTCTCTACGCTGGACTGTTGATAGCTGCTACATAATAGGACAAAATGCCATAATTGACAATCGTCTGTATCACAACAATTCCGAGATTCCAGACATTTGGAGATAAGACTACCCGTGAGCGGACTTGAGAAAGGGCTCAGGATGACAGGCTTTATCTCCAAATGTCTGTCTCACAACAATTCTGAGATTCTACCCCACGCCTGGTGTAGTATGCTAAAATAGGACAATATTCGTAAGTGTTGCAGAGGAGAAGGTTTTTCACACATGACGCAGACCGATGATCGTCTTGAAGAGCATCCGGCAAGCAGCGTAGGCAAAACACCGCGTTTGCGCTTTGCTCCCAGTCCAACGGGCTTCCAACATATCGGCGGGTTCCGCACTGCCCTTTTTAGCTGGTTGTATGCGCGTCACACTGGCGGCGCGTTTATCTTGCGCATCGAAGATACTGACACTACACGCACCATCGATGGAGCCGTTGAAGATTTGCTCAAAGGCTTTGCATGGTTCGGCATAGATATAGATGAGGGACCCATAGTCGGCGGACCCTTTGGGCCATATTATCAAACGCAGCGCAAGGCGCTCTACCAGCAGTATGCCCATCAATTGATCGCATCGGGGCATGCCTATCGCTGTTTTTGCACGCCGGAGCGGCTCGCCGAAGTACGCAAACAGCAAGAGGCCCAGAAACTTCCGCCGCGCTATGATCGTCATTGCCGTTACTTGAGCATGGAGGAACGCGCATCCAATGACGCCGCCGGTCTGACATGGACGGTGCGCTTTGCGATGCCGCTCGATGGCGAGACGGTAGTGCATGATGAATTACATGGCGACATGGTATTCCAGAATGCGAATCTGGACGACATGATTATACTCAAATCAAATGGCCTGGCTCCTTACCACCTTGCTCACCTCGTCGATGACCATTTAATGGATATTACGCACGTGCTGCGTGGCGAGGACTGGATTTCAAGCGCGCCGCTCCATATACAACTCTACAAGGCGCTGGGCTGGGAGCCGCCTCTCATTTATCATGTTCCGAATATCCTGGGTAAAGATAAAAAGAAGCTCAGCAAGCGGCGTAATGCGCCATCCTGGTCCGATTTTCAGCGCGAGGGGTATCTTCCGGAAGCAGTGCTCAACTTTATGGCATTGCTCGGTTGGTCCTATGACGACAAAACAGAGATTTTCAGCCGTGAGGAGTTGATCCGGGCTTTCACCCTGGATCGCGTTGGCATAGCCTCTGGCATCTATGATCCCGATAAGCTGCTTTGGATGAATGGCTACTACATTCGCCAACTGCCATTAGAGGAGTTGGTACAGCGCGCCTTTCCATATATGGAGCGACCTGAGACAGAAGGTGGTCTGCCCCCTGCTATCCAGCGCCCGCTCGATGTCGAGTACACTACTCGCGTGCTCAATCTCGAACACGAGCGTCTCAAGACACTTGGCGAGGTAGCACAGATGGTCTCTTTCTTCTATAGCGAAGATATCGAGTACGAGACACCATTGCTCATCCAGAAGGGCATGGACGCGGAGAAGACCCGCATCGCGTTAACCCATGCGCGCGACTTGCTGGAAGGCGTAGAGGCATGGGAGCATGACGTGATGGAACCGCCTATGCGCGCTTTAGCCACTGAACTTGAGCTGAAACCAGGACAGCTTTTTGGCTCTATCAGAGTTGCCATCAGTGGCCGCACCGCTACGCCTCCACTCTTCCAGATGATGGAAGTGCTTGGGCGTGAGCGCACCATGCAGCGCATCGACCAGGCTATCGCGCGCCTGGCTTGATTGACCTGCAAGCTTTCAGGGCGGGGCAAGCCCCGCCCTGGAAATCTGGAACTGTAGAAAATACGAAAGATAACCTATGTCCCAAAGTGATTACATATTACGTATAGCAGAAGAAGTTGGCCGCGCCCTGGCCCAGGTGCTCTATCAAAAGCAGCGCGAGGACTACCCGGGCGCGCTCACTTTTATCGATGAACAATACAAACAAATGCTCGGCATGGGCGCGGGCTTCATTCACTCCGCCTCGGAAGAAACCCTGCTGTCGATGCTCACCTCGCTTGGTGAACTGAATACCGAGAAATGCTGGCTACTTGCCACGCTGTTAAAAGCGGAAGGCGAAATCTACGAACTGCAAGAGAACGAAAACGACAGCTATTACAGTTATCTCAAGGCACTGAACGTATTCCTCGAAGTCCTGTTGATAGACAACGCCCTCAACCAGGTCGCCCCTGTTGCCGAAATCGAGGGCCTCACTTATAAGCTGGCAGACTACGACCTGCCACCGCGCACGCAGGAGATGCTCTTTCGCTATTTTGAGCGCACAGGCCGCTTCGCGCGCGCCGAGGATACGCTTTATGAAATGCTGGAAGCCGACCCTGGCAACCACGAGGTAGTTGGGCATGGCATCACTTTTTACCAACGACTACTGCGCAAAAGTGATGCGGCGCTGTATGCGGGGAATCTGAACCGGGATGAGGTCGAAGATGGACTCAGCAAGCTGATGCATAGAGACAGGTAAGCAAGCCGTACACAGGATATTTTTCTGCCCGGAAAGGGTTAGCACGTGTCGTCCACCAAATCACCACAGGTTGCGCGTTCAACGGTCGCCGATACCTGGCGCTGGCTCTGGCCCGACGTGTTGATGCGTATCATTCCGTTGAGCGCTATGCCATTACTCTATATCGCAGTTTTTCATTTACCCCTCTCTTTTTTGGGATTGACGCTGCACGACTGGCCTCTACAACTCGCGCTTGGCTTTGGGATTGGGCTGGTAATGGCCGCCCTTGCCGTGCTCTACCGCATCACTATAGTTGGCCCCTGGTTTCGCTGGCCTACCCCCACCGATCACGCGCTGCAAGGTTTTTTCTACCTGTTTATCAATGGGCCGGTCGAAGAACTCTTTTTTCGCGGCTTCCTGCTGGCAGCGGTGGCACAGTGGACTGGCTGGATCGGCTGGGGCTGGCTGGTCAGCACAGCTGTCTATACGCTCTATCATCGCCTGGGCAAGTGGAGCTGGCGCAGCGTGGGCGGCGTCGGACTGGCCGGGCTGGTCTTCAGCTCTCTCTACATTCTCCAGCCGAGACCTTATTCATTGCTGGCTGTTGTGATGGTGCATGGTTTCACCACGTGGGGCTTCCTGAGCCTGGGCGACGAGTTTATGTACCGCCGCTGGAAACGCAAACAGGCGTGACTATACCTCCACCTCGACGCCCAGTCCCAGTTCGCGCGCCCTGGTATACACACGAAGCGCAACAACTGCATCCTGTACAGCGTTGCCAACCGATTTGAAAACCGTGATTTCTTCTGCTGAATGGCGAGCAGGGCGCAATCCTCGCGCTATCTCGCCCAACTCGCTCCATGTTTCAGGGCCAGCGATGCGCCCTGCGGCCAACGCCTGCAACAAATCACCCGCTTCGCTCATGGCAGACTCGCGCCGGTCAACCACTATGCGCGCGCTTGCCAGCGTCTCTGCATCAAGCTCGCACATTTCGGGAGTAAACGCACCAACCGCGTTGATATGCGCGCCGGGCGTGATATCTTCTCCGCTAAAAAGGGGAGTTGTCGCGGTAGTTGCGCAGGCCACCAGCATTGCTCCCGTGAGGGCTTCGCGCGCCGACGACACGTGGCGTATTGGCGGGCAGTCCGCGCCCAGCATAACCTGTACCGTTGCCAGTAGCGCCCGGTAATGCGCCATGTCGTGATTCACTACGCGCACTTCGCGTAGGGGTCGCGCTGCGTGTACAGCTACCAGTTGCAAAGGAGCCTGCGCGCCCGCGCCAAACAGGGCCAGCGTATGCGCATCCTGGCGCGCAAGCAGTTCGGTTGCCAGCCCCGAAGCCGCGCCCGTGCGCATAGCAGTCAGCCAGCCGCCTTCGATAACCGCCAGCGTGCGCCCCGACGTATCATCCAGCAGCAGCACAGAAGCGTAAATGCGCGCCAGCCCGCGCTGTGGATTGCGCGGCATCACCGTCACTACTTTCAAGCCAAAGGCATGCTCTTGCGACGTTTGTATAAGCGAGGGCATCAACAAAGCCACACCTTGTTCAGCGAGCGGAACTGCTGTGCGCTGTGGAGCTTGCGCGTGGCCACCGCTCAAGGCGCTGAATGCGACCCTCATGGCATCGATCGCATCGCGCATGCTGAGGCACCGCTGCGCATCAGCGCGTGAAAGAATGAGGGCCATGAATAACATTTCCTTTACTTAATACGTCATAATAGTAGTGAGCAAGTATGCTCAGGCGACTTTGCCATCTATCCTAATTCCGTTACCTTTGCACAAACGATTCGTCTGGCATTAAAGTATGATAAAAGTAGGGTATGTGGCAAGTGTATCGCTTTCGGCATCTTCTATCTTTTCGTCATATGGAGGACCACTTCTTTGAAAATTGTCGTCACCGGCGGGGCCGGTTTTATCGGCTCCCACCTTTGCGCCCGTCTATTGGAAGATGGACACAGCGTACTATGTGTTGATAATCTGCTCACAGGTTCAGAACGCAACATTGAGCCTTTACTGACTCATCCACATTTTTCATTTTTAGAGCAAGATGTCACCAAACCATTCACCTTTGTGGCGGACGCCATTTATCACCTTGCCAGCCCTGCCAGCCCTGTCGGGTATATGGAACATCCCATTGAAACGATCATGGTAAATAGCCAGGGAACTTACATGATGCTCGAACAGGCGCGCAGGCAAAAGGCCATGTTCCTGTTCTCTTCAACCTCGGAAGCCTATGGCGATCCTCTGGTACATCCACAACGCGAGGATTACTGGGGCAATGTGAACCCCATCGGGCCCCGCTCCTGCTATGACGAGAGCAAACGCCTGGGCGAAACCATCACCATGGAATTCTACCGGCAATACCAGCTCAATGCTCGTATCGTGCGCATCTTCAATACCTATGGCCCAAACAGCCAGGCCGATGACGGTCGCATGATTCCTAATTTTATTACCCAGGCTCTGCAAAATAAGCCGCTGACCATTTATGGAGACGGCAGCAAAACGCGCAGCATATGCTACGTGAGCGACCTTGTAGAGGGTCTCGTGCTGGCTATGTTTAAGCCTTTCACTGCGGGGGAAGTGTTCAATCTCGGCAACACCGATGAACATACTGTGCTTGAGTTTGCCCACACTATCATTGAATTATGTAATGCGTCTTCTCCCATCCTGTTTGAAACGGGGCGCATTGATGACCCGGAGCGCCGCCGCCCGGATATCACCAAAGCGCAACAAATCCTGGGCTGGCAGTTGCAAGTGAGCAAAGAGGATGGGCTGCGCCGTACCATTGAATGGTTTAGCAAGCAGCTTCCCCATTTGACAACGGTTTCATAGAAGTTCAGCTATCTTCCTGAGAATATGTTAACACGCATGAATGTTCCCGGAACGCGCGAGTTACAGCAAATTCGCCGCAATTCATGGCTAACAACAAGGCAGGACAAGCTACACGAGATTATTACCGTGCCGAATCTGGTAGGTGTGATCGGTTGTGCTGTGCTGCTTTTTCTCCTGCTCGTCCCGCCGTTGCCCTGGAACATCCGCCTGCCGCTATACTTCATGGCGTTGGTGTGGACGATATTGCGCCCGCGTGTCTCTCTCTACCTGCTGGCATTTTGCGTCCCGTGGGGATCGCTCGACTATATCGACGTTAGCTCATTGCGCCTGAACAGCGCGGATATCCTGGTGATCTTTCTCGCGCTTGGCTGGCTCATTAACTGCGCCTTACCCGTTTATACGGGGCTGCGCGACCGCGACGCGGCACATATCCCCGTCTATCTGATTCTCGCCATGTTCGCTCTGCTGGGTATCATGTTGCTATCGATGACGGTCGCGCTCAATAAAAGCGATAGCCTGAAGGAGATTAGCAAATGGCTGGAAGTGCTGGTGATTCTCCTGTTGGGCAGCCAGTACTTGCGCACGCGCCGCCAGGTATGGACCATTATTGTGCTCGTTTGCATCGCCGGTATGACGCAGGCTGTCTATGGCTACGCGCAGGCTTTCCTCAGTCTCGGCCCCCAATCGTTTATACGCAGCGATATACTGCGCGTATATGGTACATTTGGCCAGCCTAATCCCTATGCGGCTTACATCAACCTGCCGCTGAGCATTGCACTCGCTGTGACCCTACTTGGGCGCGACTGGTTGACGCGCGTGCTGGCCGGAATCGCCACCATCACACTGGCTGTAGCCGAATTTCTTTCGCAATCGCGCGGCGCTGAGATTGCTCTCGCGACTGCTTTCGCCTTTATCATCCTGGCAGGTGTGCCGGGCATACGTAAGCTATTCCGCGTACTGATTATCGCGCTGCTTGGCTTTGTCGAAGCTTTGTTGCTAGGCTGGGTACCGCAGACTCTTTTCAGTCCGGCGCTCAAATTCCTGGGCCTTTCAGGCATCTCGCTGACCGAACCAAGTAACCAGGATTTTTCGACAGCCGAACGCCTGGCGCACTGGATCGCCGGGCTGCATATGTACTTCGATCATCCCATCCTGGGCGTAGGCATTGCCAACTACCCCGACGCCTACCCGCCCTACCATATTGCAAACTTTTTAGACCCCCTGGGACACGCGCACAATTACTACATAAACGTCGCAGCCGAAATGGGAACTATCGGCTTGATTGTGTATCTGCTCTTCCTGCTCGCGATCTTCGCCGCAGGCGCGCATGCCCTACGCGCTCTCAACAAAAAGTACTGGCAGGCGAAAGCGCTGCCAGTTCAACCACAACCGCCAATCCAGGCGCCGTTGGGAACAGGCAACAAGCTGAAGTTACTCCTGCATCCCTTTAGCCTGGTTCGTCATTCTCAACGACAATGGCCGCTTGAAATCCCCGGCATGCTCACCAACGACCGCGCGCTGGCAATTGGCCTGATTGCGGCGTTGATTACAGTACAGGTCCATAATTTCGTCGATGATGTTTATGTACACAGTTTGACCAGTCTTATCGCGTTACTACTCATCGCGCTTATCCGTCTAGAGAGAGTGACGCCCGAAGTATACAAGCAAGCGGCATTTGGAGGATAATTTGATTACGGAGAATACGAGTACAAGTAGCGCGTCCGCTGAAAACTCTTTGATAGAAGCAGATGCAACCGCCGGAGAAATTGAAAAAAAGCAGGTCGAATTACTTCAACAAGAGGCTCTTCAAGAGCCAGAAATCACGCGAGAACAACTTTCAATCGGGAAACGCCTGCTGAACTGGCGCACCATTGTCCCATTAGTGATTGTGATTGTGGCGCTCGTCTTCTTCGCGAAACAGGCCCATATCGATCCTCACCAGATGTGGATCGCCATTCGAGCCGCGAACATCTGGTTCGTGCTTGCCTCTTTTACTATTTATTATTGCTCATTCCCGATTCGTACTCTGCGCTGGCGTATGCTGCTCGAAAATGTTGGCTATACAAAATCCAATAATGTGCATCTCCCAAAATTTCCAAAACTACTCGAAATCCTCTATATCTCGTGGTTTGCCAACGTAATCGTCCCTGCCAAGTTGGGTGATCTATACCGCGCTTACTTGCTGCGCAAAGAAGCAGGCCTTCCGACTTCCAGAACCTTCGGCACTGTACTCGCTGAACGTTTGCTTGACCTTGTCGTGCTCTTATTGCTATTTATTCCGGCGGTCATCATCAGCTTGCACGAAAACCTGCCCGGCCAGTTAAAAATTGGATTGGCAGTGACGCTGGCGCTGGTGGCTGTCGGCGTCATTGCTCTGTTTGTCCTGCGCACAGTTCCCACACAAATCGCGCGCCTGCTTCCTGCTCGCTTTCGCGGCCACTATATCCACTTCCAGGAAGGCACGCTTGGCTCGTTTCGCCGCGTTCCTACGTTAAGCGTGCTGACGCTGGGTGTCTGGGCCTGCGAATCGCTGCGCTTCCTTTTTATTGCTCTGGCCTTTGGCCTGATCGGCGGCAACCTGGTTCATATCGTGGCTGCCGCGTTATTCATCGCGCTAGGTGAAGCTCTGCTCACCGTTGTGCCATTTACCGGAGGCGGCGTTGGCCTCGTCGAAGGTGGCATGTTTGCCATGATCGCGCTCTTCACAGCCAATACGAGCCTCGCGGCTGCCGCCATCCTGACAGACCGCATCATCAGCCTGTTCAGCATCCTGGTGTTCGGCTTCATCGTCTTCATGGTTGCCTTCGGGCGTGAGACGCGCAAAGCCGCTCTGCAACCGAAATCCCTGACTTGAGCGCGGTCGCCTTCGTCCCCAAATAGTATCAGAGAGGCATGTGAGAGGCAAACAAAGGGATGGCAGGTTATGCAAGAACATCAGGTACAACTGGATTGTTACATCAATAGCAAAGAGGCGGAAAATGATGTAACTTTACGGCAAGTACTTTCGTCCTTGCCACCGGAGCTGGTTGTAGCCCGCACCTTGCAGGCTGTTGGCATCGGGCAGCCGGTGATGTTGTCGCTGGTGATCACGGATGATATAGAGATACAGGCGTTGAACAAACAGTATCGCCAGCAGGACAAACCTACAGATGTGCTTTCGTTTCCCCTGCTCGACGAGCCGCTGGTTGATGCACCCCCAGACCAGCTCTGGCAGACGGTGGAAGAGATGGGCAAGAACGATATGAAGCAACAGGCGTATCCAGCTTTCATTACCCCTGGGGACATGCCGACCAATCTGGGGGATATTGTGATCTCCTGGCCGACCGTCACGCGCCAGGCGGCACAGGCAGGCCATCATCCCGCCTATGAGCTGCTTTACCTGTTGTCACATGGCACGCTCCACCTTGTCGGCTATGACGATCAGACCGAAGCAGGGTACCAGGCCATGCTGCTTTTGCAAGAGTCCGTCATGCAAGAGATCGATTGGGACGCGCTTACGCCATGAGTATGCCACCTGCACAGCCACAGAAACGCGGACCGGCAAAGTTTATCGCCGCTTTTGGCTATGCTTTCAGCGGTCTGTGGTATGCCTTTCGCACACAGATCAACATGAAAGTGCATATTTCCCTGGCCGTTCTTGCCATTGCGCTTGGCATCTTCTTACATATCACGGCGGTCGAATTTGCCATTATCTTCCTGGCAATTGCGGGAGTACTGATCACGGAGATGTTTAACACAGTGATCGAACGTTGTGTCGACCTGGCATCACCCACATATCATCCACTGGCAAAGGCGGCCAAAGATATGGCAGCCGGAGCGGTGCTGCTCAGCGCAATTATGGCTATTATCATCGCGCTGTTCATCTTTGGGCCTCACCTGTGGGCGCTGGTACATATATAGGGGCGCAATGAATTGTGCCCTATTTTACGCGCGAGACATACTGGCCTGTGCGTGTATCCACACGAATCTTATCGCCCGGATTGACAAAAAGGGGAACGTTAATGCTCGCGCCCGTCTCCAATATAGCGGGTTTGGTAACGTTGTTTGCAGTATCGCCGCGCACGCCAGGCTCGGCGCTCTCCACGACCACTTCTACAAAATTTGGCAGTTCGACTGCAACTATCGTATCGGTCTCGCTATCAACCAGCAGTTCTACAATATCTTGCTCCTTGAGGAAACGCGCCGCGTCTCCCAGCATTGATTTCGCGAGAGGCTGCTGATCGAAAGTTTCGCTGTTCATGAAGACGTAGTCGTCGCCATCAATATACAGAAACTGCCAGTTCTGATGTTCAACGCGCACAGCGTCGATTTCCTCGCCGGCGCGGAAGCGCTGCTCGATAACACGCCCTGTGCGTAAGCTTTTCAGGTTCACGCGCACGAAGGCGCGCCAGTTTCCGGGACTGACATGATGGAACTCAGTCACCGTATACAAATCGTTGTTATAGCGGATAACCATGCCATTATAAAAATCCGCTGTTGTTGTAGCACCCAATGGAGGGAACTCCTTTCCTTGCTTCAGATCAGAAATTTCGCTACCTGTTCCGCCTGAGCTGCAAACTTCGCCAGGCGTTTCTTCTTTAAGTTTTCACGTAAAACCCAGTTGATGTCGGAATCACCCCAGGATGCGCACTCGCACATGAGAGCAAAACCTTCTTCGGGCAATGCAGCAGCAATCACACTGAGGGTATAGCCTGTCGCCTGGCGCAATACCTTCACGTCCTCACGCTTGCGTTCAGACAGGGGAATCGCATGAAAACGCCGCAAAATTACCCGCTGCATCTCCAGGGCTGCTTCTCTCATTGCCGCACTATGCATAAGGGCCGGTTCAGCAATCGCTGCTATGCTGGCACGCTGCTGCCAGCAATTGCCCTCGCTTGACCATATGCGCAAACAGGTTATTGTTTCCTCCGGCGCGGCTTCTAGCATGCGCTGGAAGGCTATGGCTGCCGCCTCGCGCACACGCCAGGAAGCATTACAGGCAAATTCACTCAAGCGCGCTAAGACCTCATGACGCCACATGGCATACACGGCTGCGCAGGCGCCAGAGGCCACTACGCCACACATAACCACAAATTCATCCGGCGTATTGGTCTTCAGCGTTTTTTCATCCCGCGTTAAATACTCAATTACATGCCAGACTTCCCTTGCCCGGCCGCCAACGGCTGCTGCTAACAGATGGGCTACATCGTCCGCCAGCCTCAAATTTGCGCGCGGGCCGGGCAGGCGGCTCTGCTCACGCAAATAAAATTCCAGGGGGCGCGGGTTATCCAGCAACGCCCGGTCTATCAGGGGTGACAGCGTTTCATGCATATGCATACTTCCTTACACTGGCATCACATTAACCCCGGTAATGAGACGCCCTTTTCCCAACGGTTTCAGCCAGAATCCAGTATAACATACTTTAATCCAATTGATGAGTGACCTGCACCATAACATTGACGTAAACGGTAACCTTGTGGTATACTATTATTAAATCTCCGCTATTTGAGAAGCATTATCCATTTTTGGGGAGGTTCTCATGGCTATGATGGCGACAAATGAATACCTTTCCTCAGAAAATACTGACGAGACACGCTCATATTCTATTGAGCAGGTTGCCGCGCAAACAGGGCTGACGAAACGTACCCTGCGCTACTACGAAGAAGTAGGACTGCTGCCGCCAACCGACCGCACCGGGGGGAATTATCGACGCTATAGCGATGATGATATCCACCGCTTAGAGCATATCAAAAGACTGCGTGACCTGCTTGGATTTTCTCTGGCGGATATCCATGATATTCTGGAGACGGAAGATGAGCGAGATGTGCTTAAAAAAGCCTACAAGCACGAAACTGAGGCTGCTGCTAAAATTGCTCAGTTAGATCAAGCGGACGAACTCATTCGCCGTCAATTGCACCTGATCGAGCAAAAAATGGTCGGCCTTGAGCAAATGCGAACCACGCTCAAAGCGACGATCGAACATCACGAGCAAATACGCGGGGATTTATTGAATAATCCATCATAAAATATGTAATATCTAGATTGGAACCCTATGCAAACCATTACTTCCGACCATAAAGATGGTTCGGTCCCCGAACTCATTCCCGAACAACCGCAGGCGCGTGGCCTGCTGCGAACATTTATAGCCCTACGGCACCGCAATTTCCGGCTTTTCTGGTTCGGCCAGATGATTTCATTGATCGGTACCTGGATGCAATCGATTGGACAGGCGTGGCTGGTATTGGAATTAACCCACAGCGCCTGGCTGCTGGGCATCGTGGGCGCGCTCCAATTTTTACCGGTTCTGATTCTCTCACTTTTCGGAGGAGTGCTGGCAGATCGATTGCCAAAGCGTACTGTGCTACTTTTTACGCAATCGTCGGCTATGATCCAGGCAACTGTTCTATGGTTACTGGTTGCCACAGGGGAAGTACGCATCTGGCATGTATTAGTACTGGCAAGCCTGCTGGGCCTGACTAACGCGCTTGATATGCCCACACGACAGGCTTTCGTCGTCGAAATGGTGGGACGCGAAGATCTGCCAAACGCCATCGCGCTCAACTCATCGCTCTTCAATATGGCGCGTGTCGTCGGCCCTGGTATCGGTGGACTTATCATCGCCGTGCTTGGTGTCGCGCCGCTCTTCCTGTTGAATGCCATCAGCTTCATTGCCGTTATTGTTGGCCTGGCCTTAATCGACATGAGGGGATTACACGGGTTATCTTACCTGCAAAGCATCAACCAGGGCAAGGTAAAGCAAAACACCTGGCAGAGCTTGCGCGAGGGCCTTCATTACGTGAGACGCACACCCGCCGTATTTCTGGTGATCGCCGTAATCGGCGTGGTTTCCCTCTTCGCTATTAACTTCAATGTTATGCTGCCGCTCTTTGCGACCGATGTCCTGCATTCAGGGGCAGCAGGTTTCGGCTTTCTCTCATCAGCCTTTGGGCTGGGTTCGCTGATTTCGGCGCTGTGGATCGCCTGGGGCAACAACAGGCCAAGCATCCGCTTCATGTTGCTGGCGGCGCTGGCTTTTTGCGTGCTGGAGATATTTTTTGCGCTATCTCCAATCTACGCGCTCTCGCTGGCTTTGATCGCAAGCGTCGGCTTCGCGCAGATCGCCCTGTCCGCCGTCGCCAATACCACTATTCAGACTATTGCGCCCGACCATTTACGCGGCAGGGTAATGAGCGTCTACATGATGGTGTTTGCCGGAAGCGTTCCATTTGGCAACCTCTTCGCCGGTGGACTTGCTCACCTGTATGGCGCTCCGGTATCACTGCTCGTTGGGGCAGGTCTGGCCTTGATCGCTGCCATCATTGGTTGGGTTTTGCGCAAACCAGCGGAGAAAGACCTTGCAACCAATTTCGATTAAAGGCTGGCGCGTGCTGCCGCTCGCGACCGGCGACCAGCAAAAGCACATTGATTTCAGTGAGCAGTTGCTCGCCCACGCCAACCCCGGCGAACCACCAACTCTGTACTGGTCCCAGGCAGAAGTAGAGGGCCTTGTGCTGGGCTTTTCGCAGAAATCCGCTATCCTCAATCAACAGGCGCTGGCGAGTTACCCACTGCCCATTTATCACCGTCGCGCCGGCGGCACAACAGTACTGATCGGGCCGCACCTGCTCAGCCTGGACGTTATGCTGCCCGCGGGTCATCCACTGACCCTGCCCGACCTGGTAGAGAGCTACCGCTGGCTCGGTGAAACCTGGGTCGCGGCGCTGCAAGAGCTGGACATTCAGACACGCACAATCACACCCGTTGAAGCGTACGCGCAGCGCGACCGGCTCAAGCAAGCAGAGACACACCAGCGCGAATCCATCCTCAGACGCGCCTGCTACGGCTCGCTTTCACCCTACGAAGTGGTCACCGGAGAGCGCAAAGTGGTTGGATTGGACATGATTCGCAGGCGCACAGGCACGCTGCTGCAGGCCGGTGTGCTGCTCCACTGGGAAACCGAAAGACTTGCCGCGTTGCTCGGCCAAACGCCGCAAGAGCAGACCATTTTGCGCGAAGGTCTGCGCGAGCGATCCGTCGGAGTGGATACACTGGCCGGGCGCGCGATACCTGCTGAAATGTTGATCGCGGCTTTTGAGCGCGCGCTCGCCCGACGAACGGGTGTATTTAATCTGTAGGGGCGACCTTGAAAGCCGCCCCACAATTTTAGCGCGCCGTCCGCCGTCCATACGCCCATACTGCCACCGGGATGAAGACGACCAGAATGCCCACGCACCAGGCCAGCGCCTGCCAGATCGTCGAGGCATCAGGCTGGTTGAGCAGCAGCCCCCGCACCGCGTTGACGATCAGCGAAACCGGTTGATGCTCGGCGAAGGCGCGCAGCCAGCCGGGCATGCTCGATGTTGGCACAAACGCGCTGCTGGCGAAGGTCAACGGAAAGAGCCAGATGAAGCCGGCGGATTGCGCCGCCTCTACAGTGCTCACCATCAAACCGATTGTCGCAGAAATCCATGAGAAAGCAAAGCTGGTGAGCAAGAGTATTCCTGCTGCCA
>DATGGW010000359.1:0-3186 GCA_035308345.1 Ktedonobacteraceae bacterium
TAGGGACGCGATTAATCGCGTCCCTACGGGGAGATAATCGCCTTTCTACAAGGAGAAAAACATGGCTGCAGGAGCAAAACAGCGGATACGCATTCGCTTGAAAGCATACGATCACCGCATTCTCGATCAGTCGGCAATGCAGATTGTGGATACGGCGCAGCAGACCGGGGCGCGCGTTTCAGGCCCCGTGCCACTGCCCACGGAAATCGACAAGTATACGGTGATGCGCTCACCATTCATTGATAAGGATGCGCGCGAACAGTTTGAGATGCGCACGCACAAACGCCTTATAGATATTATTGAGCCGACCAACAAGACGGTTGAGGCGCTGACACGGTTGAATCTGCCCGCAGGCGTGGATATCGAGATCAAGCTGTAATATCAGAGATAGTCCTACAGCAGAGAAGAGAGGAAAGGATATGCTCAGTGGATTGTTGGGCAGAAAGGTCGGCATGACTCAGGTATTTGGGCCGAATGGAACGGCGATACCCGTTACGGTAATAGAGGCTGGCCCATGCTTTGTGACACAGATCAAGACGACTGCCCATGATGGTTATGAAGCTGTCCAGATTGGTTTTGAGCAGAAGAGATTAAAGAGCGTGACCCGTCCCGCGCTGGGACACCTGGGGC
This sequence comes from Ktedonobacteraceae bacterium, assembly GCA_035308345.1. Classification (GTDB taxonomy): domain Bacteria; phylum Chloroflexota; class Ktedonobacteria; order Ktedonobacterales; family Ktedonobacteraceae; genus CF-113. Next base: position 631 of record DATGGW010000359.1, read on the forward strand.
ATAGCCTGCCATTGTTGAAAGGGCAGCGCAAGCGCTTGCAGGCTTACCAGCAGGAGCAGCGCGGCAAGAAGACCTCTGAAGAAGGGGACGAGGCGGAAGCGACTGCCGTTGCGACGAAGGGCAAGCAAATCGAAAAGTTGCTCAAGGTATCGCAAAACCGCCAGCGTCGTCCGGGACCTGAACTGGGACCGTTCAAGGTGCTGCGCGAGGTGGACCTGCAAGCAGGTACCGGCCTGGAGGGTATAGAACTCGGCGCAAAAGTGGATGCCAGTCTTTTCATGGCCGGTGAAGCGGTCGATATCGTTGGGACCTCCAAAGGTAAAGGTTTCCAGGGCGGCGTAAAACGTCATGGATTTAGCGGCGGCCCCAAAACACACGGACAGTCAGACCGCACCCGCGCTCCTGGCTCGATTGGCTCCGGCACAACGCCTGGACGTGTGCTGAAAGGCACGCGCATGGCCGGTCATATGGGCAATGAACGTGTGACCATGAAGAAACTGCAAGTGATTCAAGCTGATCCTGAGCGTAATCTGCTGCTCGTCAAGGGTTCTGTCCCTGGCGCAATTGGCGGGTTGCTCATGATTAAGAAGCATGTGATGAGGTAACCGCAATGCCTTCGACTACAGTGTATAACATGGCTGGTGAAGCCATAGAGCAGCTCGAACTGAGCGAGCAGGTGTTCGGAGTTATCCCGAATGTGGCCGTGCTCCACCAGGTTGTGACCGCACAACTGGTGAATCGCCGTCAAGGAAATGCTTCAACGAAGACTCGCAGTGAAGTATCGGGCGGGGGTAGAAAACCCTATAAACAAAAAGGCACAGGCCGCGCCCGCCAGGGCAGCACGCGTTCCCCGCAGTTCCGTCACGGTGGAACGGTATTTGGCCCTAAGCCTCATGTCTATCATCATGATGTGCCTAAGAAGATGCGTCGTCTGGCCATCAGGTCGGCTCTTTCCGATAAAGTCGCTAACGAGCGCTTGATCGTTGTCGATGAACTGAACCTGGAGACTCCGCGCACCAAAGATATGTTGGCCCTGCTCGACCGCCTGCCGGTGGAGGGCAAGAGGGTACTGATGATGCTGCCGCAGCGCGATGAAAACATCGTGTTATCGACGCGCAACATCCCCAATGCCAAAGTCCAGCATGTCTCTTCAATCAATGTGGTGGAACTGCTCAAGCATGATTGCATAATCATGCCGGCACGGACGGTGCGCTGGATCGAACTCGTCTTCGGTGAAGGATTGAGCGCCGCGGAAGCAAGTCAAAGGATCACTGACGAACCTGAGCATGAGGCGCAGCCGGAAGACGCCGGTGACGAGGAAGCTCAGGAGCAGGAACTCGAGACCGAAGAGGCTGGAGCAGTTCAGGAGCAGGAATCTGAGACTGAAGAGTCAAGCGACGGCGAGGAGGAATAAACTGTGGAGATCACAGAAATACTGCGTAACGGCATCGTTACCGAAAAAACGGTACGCTTGCAGGAGAAGTACAACCAGTACACCTTCAAGGTGGCGTTGCACGCAACCAAGATTGATATTCGCCGCGCCGTCGAGACCATGTTCAAAGTGCATGTTGTCTCGGTCAATGTCATGCGTATGCCCGGCAAAGAGCGCATGATACGGCGAAAAGGAGCCGCTCCTCGGCCCGTAGCGGCCCGCGAGTGGAAGAAAGCGATTGTCACCCTGGCAAAGGGTGATTCAATCGATACGTTAAAGGCTTAGAGGGGTGTTGAGAGATGCCAATTAAACAGTACCGACCAACATCTCCTGGACGTCGCGGCATGTCGGTTTCGACATTCGAGGAGATAACAAAAACCAGGCCAGAGAAATCGCTGGTGGTCAAGTTGAATAAGCACGCCGGGCGCAACAACCAGGGCAGGATCACTGTTCGTCATCGCGGCGGCGGCGCGAAACGCGCTTATCGATTGATTGATTTTAAGCGCAATAAGTTAGGCGTTCCCGCGAAAGTGGCCGCCATTGAGTACGACCCGAACCGTTCATCGCGTATCGCGCTGCTGCACTACCTGGACGGCGAAAAACGCTATATTATCGCACCGCTGGGGTTGAATGTAGGCGATATGGTGGTGGCAGGGCCGGAGGCTGATATCAAGCCGGGCAATGCTCTTCCCCTGAAGAACATCCCGACCGGCACCACTATTCACAACATTGAGTTGACGAGGGGACGCGGCGGGCAGATGGCGCGCGGCGCGGGCGCAGGCGCGCAGTTGATGGCGAAGGAGGGCGATTATGCCCTGTTACGCCTGCCGTCGGGCGAGCAGCGCCGCGTGCATATCCTGTGCATGGCTACCGTCGGGCAGGTCGGCAATGTCGATCACGAGAACCGCAGCATCGGCAAGGCCGGGCGATCTCGTCATATGGGCCGTCGTCCCACGGTGCGCGGCTCCGTGATGAACCCGCGCGACCATCCCCATGGTGGTGGCGAGGGACGCGCTCCCATCGGCGGTCAGCCGCAAACGCCCTGGGGCAAGCCTGCCCTGGGCTATAAGACGCGCAACAATAAGCGGACCGACAAATACATTGTGCGCCGTCGCAATGCTGGC
>DATGGW010000360.1:0-3892 GCA_035308345.1 Ktedonobacteraceae bacterium
TAGCCGCACCTGCAACGAAGTAGGAAGCAACGGTGTCCTGTGCGAAAAATGTGTTACACTGCTGGCAAGGAGATCTGAGCAGACAATGATAGAGAGGGAAAGAGACCAGGGCAAGACTGCTGGACGGCATTGGGTGCCGGGGGAGACATGATGCCTGATACGCTTACAACGATGCATGGCGTGCAGGTGCTCGTCTGCGCTCCAGACGGAAAGAAACTGAAAAGCGAACGTGATGCCCTGGATCTGATTGGCGAGGCCCTGCAACAGGGCACTGAGTTGGTCATTGCTCCGGTGGAACGGCTTGACGATGATTTCTTCCAACTCAAGACAGGTCTTGCTGGTCAAATCATTCAGAAATTCGTGCAGTACAGACGGCGCCTTGTGATCCTCGGCGACATCGCTGGCCCCGTAGCTCAGAGCAGAGCTTTCAGAGACTTTGTGTACGAAGCGAACCGCGGCACTCACGTGTGGTTCCTGACGAACCTTCAAGAACTCAACGAACGACTGCAGCGCTCTCAACTACCTGTATCGCCCAACCCAGAAGAGCGACTTTCACTCCGTATGATCGTATGCATCAAGCAGGTACCGCTACTCTCAGCATTGCGCTTTGACCCTGAGACGCGCCGCCTTGTGCGCGAAGGCGTACCGTTGGAACTGAACGAACCCGATATCTACGCGCTGGCAGAAGCGATACGGCTGCGCGAATTGCATGGCGGAGAAGTCATCGCTATTACTATGGGGCCGCCGCAGGCGCGCGAAGCGTTAACGAACGCGCTGGCAATTGGCGCGGATAGGGCCATTCACCTCAATGATCGCACCTTTGGCGGCGCGGATACTGCCGCCACCGCGCGCGCCCTGGCATTAGCAATTCAGCGCGAGCGCGTCGATCTTATCTTCTGCGGTCGGCATAGTATCGACGCGGAAACAGCCCAGGTAGGCCCCGAAATCGCCGAAATGCTAGACCTCCCCCAGGTCACCGCGGCGCAGCATATTGAGATGCATCTGCGCCAGGGAAGGCGCGAACTGCTAGCCACCCGCGAAATTGAGGAAGGAAGCGAAACGCTAACCCTTCCACTCCCAGCCTTAATTACGACCACTGAAAGCATAAATGCAGGCATCTGGCCGGACCAGCAGGCTATGCAGGCGGCCAGCACGCAGGTGGAACGCTATCAGCTTGTGACCGCATCCGATCTGAGCGCTGATAGCAGCCTGTTCGGACAAAAGGGCTCCCCGACATGGGTTACAACCGTCGAACCCGACAACTACCAGCGCGAGGGACGTATCATCGCGGGTGACGATCCGCCAATGCTAATCGACCAGCTTCTGGAAGACCTGCAAGCGCATGCATTACTCGATGAGGACAGCCTGGCGCAGCTATCGATTTCTGAGCCAAGCGCGGCTCCCCGGCGTGAGGGCATTGCCCTCCCAGGCAAAGCTGTCTGGGTCATCGCTGAACACTCTCCGCGGCATGGCATACGCAAAGTAACGCTTGAACTGCTGGGCAAAGGCATCGAGCTTGCAGCAGCGTTACAGGGCGAACTGGCAGCAGTCCTGATCGGCGGCCCCGGTGTCGAGCAGCACGCGGCCACACTCGCCGCTTACGGCGCAGAACGAGTCTACATCGCTTCTGACCCGGCACTGGAAGATTACTCCACCGATGGTCACACGGCTGTAGTCTCTATGGCTATAGGAAGTCACGATCCTGCGATGGTGCTGCTCGGCTCAACCGCCAACGGGCGCGACCTGGCTCCGCGTGTAGCAGCCCGCCTCAAACTCGGCCTGACAGGCGATTGCATCGACCTGGGCCTTGACGAGCGCCAGCGCCTCGTGCAGTATAAACCCTCCTTTGGCAATCAGGTTATCTCCGCCATTCTCTCCAACACACTGCCCGCTATGGCTACACTGCGCCCCGGCATGCTGCGCGAGGCCCGACCAGATTTCAGCCGCACGGCCACCATCGAAGCTCTCCCCACCCGAGGAGTCGCCGCGCAGATCCGCACCCGCGTTATCCAGCACGAGTACCGCGATACAGGAGTCGGGGCGCTAGATGTTGCCCGCGTGATTGTCGGCATCGGCATGGGCGTAGGCGAGCCGGACAATTATGCGCCGGTATACAAACTGGCAGCATTGCTCAAAGCCGCCATTGGCGCAACACGCAACGTCACCGACCAGGGCTGGCTCCCCAAACAACAACAGATCGGCTTGACTGGCCGCGCCGTGGCTCCGCAACTCTACTTCGCCCTGGGCATTCGCGGAGCCGCCGAGCATATCGCAGGCATTCGCAAAGCCGGCTACGTCGTCTCCATCAACAAAAATAAACGCGCCGCCATTTTCAAGCATTCAGACCTGGGCGTAGTCGGCGACGTGCATGTCCTGCTGCCGCTGCTGATCGAACGACTGGAACAACGTTCTCGCTAATGAGCACGCTCGCGGCGCACATAAGGGATCAACGTCACTACAACCGTGATGACTAACAGATATCCCCATTCTAACCAGATAGTAGGGAAGACACCGCTACGCTGAATCAGGATGCCTGTTAACGCCAGCCCCAGCGGGCGTGTCGTGCCTGGAAAGAGGCGGCATGCGCTGAGAACTCTGCCCCTCAGTTCTTCAGGAATCAATTTCAGGCGATGACTGAAGTAAGGTACATCTTCAATCGGATCAACAAAGCCGCTACCAAATTCCACTGCCCCAAGTACCAGGGGATATGGCGCAAGCGCATACAGAGACCAGCTCAGCACAAAATACCAGCGGCACAGCAGGATAGATTGACCGACCGTCAAGCGATTTTCCAGGCGGGGGGCGAGCAGCGAACCCAGTATTGAACCGCTGCCACCAACCGCAAATATCAGGCCGATAACCACCGCGGGTGCGTTTTGCCGCTGCGCCAGGATGATAATAATCAGCGTGCTGCCGGACAAGACAAACGCACCTGCCCCCATAAGCAAAGTCATAGTGAGAATAAAAGATTGATGCCACACCCAGAGAATGCCCTCGCTAATTTCTACCCACAATTTACGGCTCCCTATAGCGCGTTCTCGCTGAAATGGCGTGCGAATCAGCAACAGGGTCACAATAGAGATGAGATAGGAAATAGCGTCCGTGATAAATGGGAACATCCTACCAAGCGTATACAGTGCTCCTGACAGAGATGGACCGAACAGCGCGGTAGTGCCTTCGACAAACTCCTCCTGCGCGACGGCAGTGGAGAGTTGCGACCGTGTAACAACCTGCGACACGGCAACCGTCTTTGCCAGATCGAACACGATCAACAGGGTACCTTCAAGGAATGCGGTAATGTACAATTACCAGATGGTCAGATATCCAAGTGTGTAAGCGATAGGGATGCTGGCCAGGCTCAGCACCCTCCCGGCATCACACACGAGCATAACCCATTTTCGATTCCAGCGATCTACCAGCACGCCCGCGAACAAGCTAAAAAGCGTAGCAGGCAGCGCGCACAGAGCAGCGACAAAGCCAGCCTGAGCCGGAGATTGCGTAACAGCCAGCACCAACAATGGGAAGGCGAGTTCTGATACCGCGCCGCCAATATCGGAAAGCGCTTGACCGCTCCACAACAACATATAATCACGATTGCGCCAAACCGATTTCGGCTGGTTGGATGAGGTAAGCTGCTGTTCGTCCGTTGAGTTATCCCGCGAGGTTGAGATGTGTTCTTCCTTTCCTGAGTATAGTGTTACATGGGAAAGCAGATCACTTCCCCATACCCTTCATACTCAACTGCACCCTCCCCCGCTGTTTATCAACGCTTAACACCCTGACCTGCACTACCTGCCCAACTGCCACTACAGACAAAGGGTCTTTGACATAGCGGTCCGCCAGTTCTGAGATATGCACCAGCCCATCTTGCTTCACACCAATATCGACGAAC
>DATGGW010000361.1:0-4543 GCA_035308345.1 Ktedonobacteraceae bacterium
TCCTATGGGTGGATGACGATGCTCCGGGCATGTCTGGCGTGGGAAGAGCACCAGTTCTTTAGCGCAGACTCGCTCAGTATTGATGTACACCACCAGTTCCAGGCCGGTTGTTTCCAATTCGCCCAGGCCAAAGTCGGCTATCTCAATATTCTCGCTTTCGGCTGGCGTCAGCGCAATACCTGCGCGTTCCAGGTAATCGCGAGCGCGCGTCCGGGCCTCCAGTAATTGTTGTTGGGTAAGCATGGTTTAAGCTCCTTTTCATGTATGTGCATGTGCATCCAGCGGCCCAACCCACACCTCGTTATCCGCATCCCAATGCCAGCCCGCGATAGCTATGTCGAGCGCGAGCGGCAGGCGCGGCCAGCCCTTCGCCAGGCGTACCGCCGTTTCGGAAAAGGTGCGTATGCCGCTGATTGCATCGACCGCTTCGACGCTGCACGCTCCTACAGCGCAGGCAGCCTCAAGTGACATCTCCGGTGACATTCCCCACAGCAATCCCGCCAGGAAACCGGCGATGGTTGCGTCACCAGAACCCGTTGTGCCGACAACATTTGCCGTGAAGCAGGGTGCCCACAGTTCGCGCTTCGACCAGGCGTCTATACCGGCAACCTGGGTGCGCCCCATCTGCGCGAGTATGGCAGCGTTGGCCGTGCGCAGGTACAAGCCTCGCTCCCCAAGCTTTAAGGCGACGATTTTTGCTCCCATGTCGAGCAGTTGCTGACCCATCTCTGAGATCATTTGCGGCGTTATGTGTTCGAGCGGCCTGGAACTGCCCGGCATTACGGCAAAGCGATCGTAGAGCGGGCGATGCAGCATCAACAGTATTTCCTCGGCGCTGGGCAGAAATACATCCACATAGGGTAAAGTTGCGTTGAGGATCGCCCGCCAGTCGGCGCGACCGGCGGCGCTGTTGGGATCGGGCATGCAAAGATCGAGCGAAGTGGTGAGACCTACCGCTTTGACGCGTTGAAATATGGCCGCCAGTTCAGCGCCATCTGCCGAGTACACGCGCTCCATAAGCGGCGGGTAGCCAAAATGGAAAAGCCTGGCCTTTTCCAGCGCGTCGTAGCGCACATCATCCGCTCCGAAGGTCGCGTTACAGCCGGGAGCGTGGATCAACATGCGGTCAGCGTTGGGCGTGCTGAGGATGATCGAATAGGAGCTGGCCTCACCCTGCGCGATAATCATGCCATCTGCGAGTTCTGGTCCATGCGTAGCAAGGATTTGCAGGATGGCCTGGCCAAACAGATCGCTGCCAATTTTACCCATCAAGCGCGTAGTTATGCCCAGCTTGTGCAGCGCCAGGCCGGTATTCGACACCGGGCCTCCGGTCGAGAAAACAACAGGCCCGGCCTCGACCGTCTGTCCCGGCCTGAAAAGCACCGCGTCTCCCGTCAGGGTCGGAAATACGTCCAGGCAAATATGCCCGGCCACCACCGCTTCACGCGCTTTTTTGGGCGATTTCTTGGACGCGATCAATCGCGTCCCTACATTTTTATTACTCATCATTCACCCCCTGACACCATATCCGTAGGGGCGAGCCCTTGTGGTCGCCCGCCATGGGGTATGCTACCATAATGCGGCCTGCGCGCTGAACGCAGACGGGCGAGCGACCACAAGGGCTCGCCCCTACAGTTTTACGACTACCCCATCACGATTGGAGAGCAGCGCGGCGGTCATGATGCGATGACTCTGCGCGGCTTCCTGCGGTGTGGCGCAGTAGAAAGGCTGTCGCATAGCTCCAGGATGAGCAAGTTCATCGCAGAAGGCCGCCCACATCTGCAAAATCGAGTCGGATAGGCCAGACTCGAAGATGCTGCCAGTGATGGTTGGATAGGCTGACTCGGAGCCAAGGTCCAGCGCGTGCCACGCCTGCGCGCTGCCAGGAGTGTAGGGCATGGTACGCAGCGTCTTCGGATATTTGGTGCTAAATTCCGCCGAGAAGTTTGTGCCGAGTACGCGCAGGTACCAGGTGTTGGTCTCGCCAGGCGCGATGCGTTTCGTCTCCAGTAGCATGGGGAAATGCTGCGTATCATTCTGCACCTCGCAGGCCAGCAGCGCATTATCCCAGGTTTCGCATGGCTCCATTGTTCCGGCAGCGCCGGGCCGTTCTGTCACGATATTAGACAACAGCGCGCGCACGTTGCGGGGAAACCAGCCTGCTCGCAGTGGGATATGCAACACGTGCATCCCCAGGTCACCCATGCAGCCATACTCGCCGTTGATCGCCACGCGCCGCTTCCAGTTGATGGGTTTGCCAGGATCAAGGTCGCTGCTGTGCAGGAAGCCTGCCTGCACCTCTATGATCGTGCCAAAGCGTTCTTCGCGTATGAAGCGCAGTATGTGTTGCGCGCCCGGAAAAAAGGGGAACTCCGAGGAGCAGCGCACCAGCACCTCTGGATGGACTTGCACCGCCTCCATAATGCGCCCGTTGGCCGCCATATCAATACCGAATGGCTTCTCGCCGAGCAAGTGTTTTCCGGCCTCGATGATATCCACATACAATCGTTCGTGCAGGTTATGCGGCACAGCGCAGTAGATAGCGTCGATAGCGCCGGAGTTCAGCAGATCGTGATAGTCCTGGGTGGCAATCTCGATACTCTCGAAGTTGTCTGCGAACCAGGCCAGCATGGCGGGGTTGGTATCACAAACGCCCACGATGCGCGGCATCACATCCTGATCGAGCAGGTGACACCAGCGAGCCACGGCGCTGCCAAACTCGCGTCCCATCAGGCCGCAGCCAATAATTCCGAAGTTAATTACACGCTTCTGCATAACTGAAACACATCCGCTCCTTCACGCGCGTAATAGCGACATCGCCTGCTGGGGAGTCGCTGCATCGTGAATCAAGGCCATCAACGCCCGCACCATGTGAGCCGGGCGTTCGTGCTGGATGACGTTGCGACCATAGACAATGCCAGCCGCGCCCTGGCGTATCAGCTCGTAGGTGCGCGTGATAATCTCATCTTCTGAAGCCTTGCCGCCGCCGCGCACAAGCACCGGGCAGCCGGACGCCACTTCGATCACCTGGTGATACTGTTTTGGGTCATCGCAGGGGTCAGCTTTAATCACGTCCGCTCCTAGCTCGACGGCCTGGCGCACCAGTGGCAATATCTTGTCGATGTCGCCATCCACCATATATCCCCCGGCGCTGGAGTTGATCTGCATTACCAGCGGTTCAATCATCAAGGGCATGCCATAGCGCGCGCACTGCGCTTTCAGGCGGCAGACATTCTCCACACATTGCGCGTAGAGTTCCGGCTGCTCTGGCAGCAATAACAGGTTCACCACCACACATGCCGCGTCGAGTGCAAGCGCTTGCTCAACGGCATTCTCGATCAGGCGGCTAAAGAGATAGCGCGGCAGTTCCTTCCCATAGACATTAGCCACATCAGTACGCAGCACGAGCGAAGGTTTAGCCCCGCCCGGCATGGCTTGCAGCAGCGGCGCGAGGCCGGGACTCAACTGGACGGCGTCAGGCTGCGCATCTACGATGGTCGCGACGACGCGAGGCATGTCCTCTATATTGTTCAGAAATGATCGCTCGTTAAAGAAGCCATGATCGATGGCGACATCAAAACACCTGCCATCCTGCGCCAACAAGCGGTTCAGGCGGGGTAAAACGTTCATGAGAGCGCTCCTGGATATGCCATACTGACTCTGCCAGGGCGACCGCAAGATTCCCGCACCCCATATCCCCGTCGTAGTCATTGTAAGGGCGGGGGCGGTGGGGTAGAGGCGGGGAGACCCTTGCGGTCGCCCTCGTCCCTCCATATATCCGGGTAATTATCAGGCGGTCGCCCTGGCAGCTTTTTCATGATATCATTATGCCATACCCGTCTGAAATCTGCAGCGTCATGGAGGCTCTATGGAAAAGTACGGCTATCGTTTTTCGTTTGGTCCCTGGAATATCCACGAGGGGGCTGACCCGTTTGGCCCGCCGGTGCGCCCCTCGCGGGACTTTGAGAGCAAACTGGCGGTTTTCAAAGAGTTGGGCTTTGACGCGGTGCAGTTCCACGATGACGATGCCGTGCCAGGGCTGGACGCTCTCTCGCCCGAGCAGGTGCGCCAGCGCGCGCAGGCCATGCGCCAGAAGATCTTGGATCAGGGCCTGGTTGCTGAATTTGTCGCGCCACGCTTGTGGGAACACCCTATGACTATTGACGGCGCGTTCACCTCGAATGATACCAGGGCCAGGAATTACGCGCTTGACCGCGCCAAAAAAGCCATCGACATCGGTCACGAAATGGATACCGATTTGCTGGTGCTATGGCTGGCGCGCGAGGGTACTTACATGCGCGAAGCGAAAGACCCACGTCGCGCCACGCAGCAATTGCTGGACGCCCTCAATGCCCTGCTGGAGTATGACCCACACATACGCATTGCTATCGAGCCTAAGCCAAACGAGCCGATGGACCTGTCATACATCCCCACGATTGGACATGGCATCGCCCTCGGCTATCAAACCACGCACCCGACCAGAATGGGCGTGTTAATGGAGTCGGCGCACGCCATCCTGCTCGGACTTGACCCATCGGACGAG
>DATGGW010000362.1:0-8332 GCA_035308345.1 Ktedonobacteraceae bacterium
ACTTTTTGAATACCATTGGCAAACGCTTTGTAGCGGCGATTGATCGGTTTCAGGTTCATCGCGCTCTGCTCGCGACGCTGCAAGAACTCTATAGTTTTTCTGCCTGCTCCATTCTGCTCGAAGATAATTCTGTTGATCTGACATTTCAGCTTTCCATTATTCCATCTCACCCCTTGAGCGAAGCATTTATACAGGCCATGATGGAAAGCATCGCGCGCGCCGCCGACGTTATCGATTTCCCCAGGGTGACTGCGCAAGAACTGGCATTAATGGCCTACCTGGACGCACCCGACGAACTCGCCCTGTCTGACTCATCGACACCCAGTACCGTCACAGACATTGGCGATTTTCTCAATATCCCTCTGACTGTAGAGAACCGCATCATTGGCATGCTCAGCCTGTTCGACGAACGCGAGGGCTCGTTTGATACCGAATTGCTGCAATTGACTACTATGATCGCCGATTACGCGGCTGTCGCGCTCGAAAATGTGCGCCTGCGCGAGCGCGAAAGGGCTTTGTGGCGCGATGCTGAATTTGCGCGCCAGCGCCTGGAACTGATTATCGGCAGTATGGCTGAAGGGTTATTGATCACCGACGCGGAAGGCGCTATCACTTCTCTCAACAATTCGGCGCAGCATTTACTTTCTCAGGCCCAGTTAGAGCTGGAGGAGACGACCACTCCACTACGCAGGCTGGCTGCCAACAACGATGCAAAGTGGCTGGCCGATCTCGCGGATATCATTGACCAGGCGCTGACCGGCAAAATCGTTATGAACCGCGAATTGCTGGCCGAGGCCGACGGCGAAGCGGTTCCCCTGACTCTCAGTATCAGCGCCGCGCCGTTATATGATACCAAACAGCCACAGACGCTCTTGTTAGGTGTCGTCGCGGTGCTTAATGATGTTACTTCGCATAAGCAGATCGAGAAGTTGAAAGACGAATTTGTCTCCATCGTTTCGCATGAATTGCGCACACCTTTAACGGCCATCAAGGGCTACACCCAGCATCTCATTCGACGCATCGAGCGGCGTTTACGCGGCATCGGCCTGACACAGCCGGCGAACGCGGTCGCCGAATTGCCCGAAAGCTATGATCTGCGCAGTCTGAATATTGTGCAGAGCCAGACAGAACACCTTGAGCGGCTGGTCAATGATCTGCTCGATCTCTCGCGCGTGCAATGGGGCGAGCTGCACCTGCAATTTTCCAGCTTTTATCTGGCTGATGCGCTGACCGAAAGTGTGCGCCAGGCGCAGATCAGCGCGGAACAACATACCATTTATCTCGATATTCAAGCGCAGGATAGCAAGATTGTAGCGGATAGGCTGCGCGTCGGCCAGGTGATCGGCAATATCCTGGATAACGCCATCAAATTTTCGCCGCAGGGCAAACAGGTCACCGTTACTTTGCAGGAACAGGGCAGCGAATATCTTGTTAGCATCAGCGACAGGGGTGTTGGCGTGAGTCCAGAACATTTTGATCACATCTTCGAGCGCTTTTACCGCGTGCGCAATATCGCCAGCCGCCAGTATTCAGGCATCGGTATGGGCCTCTATATCGCCAAAGTCATCGTTGAAGCGCATGGAGGCCGCATCTGGCTCTCAAGCCATCAAGGCTCCGGCAGCACATTCTTCTTCACACTGCCGCGTGTCCCCCGCACGACTACGCTCTCGTCTCTGTAATTCTACAGCTCCACGCCCTGGGTTGTAACCATTACTCGCTTGTGACCAGGACAGGCGGGGTCTCAACCGTCTCGCCGCGCTTTTTGGCTGCCTTCGCTGCCTCGATAGCAGGGTCGCGACCGAGGAAGAATGCCAGCACTGTGCAGATGGCACAGCCGACCAGTACGAACATAAAAGTATCGTTCAAGCCCATTGTCACGGCGTGTTGTGTCACACAGAGCTTGAGAGCCTGGGCATTCTGACCTGCTTGCTGAACACAGGCTGCTGCCACTGCGCCGGGCGGCCGGGTCAGAAAGCCAGCGGCAATATCCTGGGCATGCGTCGCTGTCCGCTGGGTGAGGTAGGTGGTGAGCACAGCCACACCGACCGCGCCGAACACCACTTTGGTCGAGCTAATCAGTGATGACGCCTTTGCCATCTGCCTGTTGCTGACGACCGATACCGCCAGGGTTTGCAAAGGCTGGGCCACCAGGCCCAGACCCAGGCCGCGCAGGATTAGCCAGGCTTGCAGGCTCGTGCCTGTTGTGCTGATGTCCATACGCGTGAAGCCGATCATCGAAATCGCGGCGATGGCCAGACCGGAGACGGCAAGGATGCGCGGCCCAACCCTGTTGTACAGCTTGCCGCCGATAGCCAGCCCAACAGCCATTGCCAGGCCCTGGCTAATCAAAATCTCACCCGTTGTGAGCGCGGACAGCCCCTGCACGCTCTCAAAGAAGAGCGGCAAGATGAAAAGGCTTCCGAAGAGTACCGCTACGGTCACCCATTGCAGGATGTTCGCCATCGTGAATGTATAGCTGCGGAAGAGCCGCACGTCCATGACCGGGTCTTTCACCCGCAGTTCTACGATAATGAAAGCGATCAGCAGCACACTGCCAGCGATCAAGAACGAGATGACCGTCGTATCACCCCAGCCGCGCGATCCTGCCTCGTTGATACCGTAGACGAGGGTGGTGAATGCTCCCATTGACAGCACCAGCCCCAGGATATCAAAGCCTTTCGATACCGTCTGCTTCTGGTCGTTCGCCTCGTGTTCAGCTTTGTTGTTACGCAGGACAAACAACGAGAGGATGAACGCCACGACGCCAATGGGAATATTGATGGTGAAGATCGCATTCCAGTTAAAGTTGGTCGCGAGGTAGCCTCCAAGTGTTGGACCAAAGGCAGGTCCGAGCAGCAGTGGAACCATGAGTATTGCTATTGCAGCGGCACGCTCCGTCGGCCCAAAGAGGCGAAAGATGATAGCCATGGCGAGCGGCAACATAGCCCCACCGCCAATGCCCTGCAGGACGCGAAAGGCGATCAGGAATTGTTCGTTGGGCGCGAACGCGCACAGCCCGGAACCGAGCGTAAACAGCGCCAATGAGATCAGGAAGATCGTTTTTGTCCCGATGCGATCACTCAGATAGCCGACGATGGGAATGACTGCCGCATTCGCCAGGAAGTAGCCTGTGCCTACCCAGGTAATCGTCTGGAAATCCGTGTGGAATGCCCTGGCTATCTGGGGAAGCACGACGCTGACAATCGTGTTATCGAGAATCGCCATCAGCATACCAAGCGCAATGACGAGTGTCGCCTGCCATCTATATGTGAGTTTCATGATCTGCCTCCTTCTGAGGAACTAAGGCACTGCGAAGCACCAGTTTGACAATTTGATCCTGTGCCTGTGCCAATCCTGGGACTGGTTCTTCCGTGATATCTTTCAACTGGTCCAGCAATGGGAGAGAAGTCACGTAGAACATGCACAGGCCGACAATGTTGAAGATTAGCAAGAGCGGATCAAGCTCTGCATCGATAAAGCCTGCTTGCTGCGCTCGTCGTATGAAATCGATGATCGATTTATTCATCTCTATCTCTCCCGGTTTGCGCTGCGACCAGGTATAAGTGTGCCAGCCTTCGGCGGCTTCCCAGGCCACCATGCGTATCATGCGAGGTTGCTCCACCACCATGTTGAAGTACCACTTGACGAATGTCTCCAGGAATACCCGTACCGTGCCTGCATCGAGCGGCATGACATCGTTGTTTACGAGAGGCATCAACATCCCCCCAAACCATCTCTCGAAATGCTTGCGCGCATTCGTCACAATTTCGCGATAAAGACCCAGCTTATCGCCGAAGTAGTGGAAAATCAGGCTTTTGTTATACCCCGATGCCGCTGCAATGGCATCGATTCGCGCGCCATCAAAGCCGTTTTCCGCAAAGACCTGCTCCGCTGCATCTAAGATAGCCTGGCGCGCCACTTCAGCATCACGTTCGCGCCTGACATGAGCACCATCTGACATCAAAATTCCTTCTCTATTTAACTAACCGGTTATTTATTACAACTAACTGGTTAGATAATAACAAGGAAACTGGAAAATGTCAAGAGGCAGTTAAGCAAAGGATATAAAAGCAGTTTAGAGTGCCTGCAACAAATCGGTTGGATTAGACCCAAACTGCTGGCGCAGGTAGGATATTCCGAAAGTAGTAAAGTGAATTGAAGCGAAACTGGCTCGCAGGAACTGAATGCTGCGCAGGATACGCGCCTCGCCCCACAGTGGATATCGCAAGTCGCGCAGCGCATGCATAATGTTGCTGGCGCTGGTGAACAGCACGCCGCAAGCAATTACCAGGATTTCAATTAACCATTGATGCGGTAATGCCAGCGGGCCTGGCAGCGAACTGAATAGGCCGAAGTAGAGGATGCACCCGGAGATGACCGCCGGAAATAGTGCGCTGAAAAGGATGAAGGGTGGCGTGGGTTCACACATGTACAGCGTGGTTATGCCAAACGGCCCGATCGCCCAGCCGATCAGCGGGTCGTTTCTCAGCAGCGCAATAAGCACTTTGGCGCATTCAACAAGCGCCAGCCAGAGTACCACGAAAAAAACCAGGCCCAGGATACTGGTGATATGTATGTATGCGTTGCTGTGAATACCTGGCATGCCATTCTCCTTGCTCTATCGTCGCGCAAATGTGTCTGTATATATTATATTCTTTTTTTTGTATTCGGCAAATTTCATTCCTGCCATCCCCCTTCGCCCAGCAGCGGCACAAAGAGGCAGCCGCCCAGCGAGCGTACTTCCGGCCCCCAGGGCGCCCGGTGAACCACCAGCAGTTGCTGGTGATTATGCCTTCCCACGGGTATTACCATCTTACCCCAGGGAACAAGTTGGGTGAACAGGTGTGCAGGCACTTCGGGCGCTGCTGCCGTTACCAGGATGCAATCGTAGGGCGCTTGCTCCTGCCAACCCAGCGAGCCATCCCCTACATAAATGGTAACGTTGTTCAACCCTAATTTTGACATCCTTTTTACCGCTTCGCAGGCCAATTGCTGTATGCGTTCCACGCTGTATACTTGCTTCGCTAAACGCGCCAGGATCGCAGCCTGGTATCCAGAACCGCTCCCGATTTCCAGCACGCGCTCGTGCCCGCGCAGCTGCAAAGCCTGGGTCATAGTAGCGACCATCAGTGGTTGCGAGATACTCTGTCCCATGTCGATGGGTAAAGCGCGGTCCTCGTAGGCCAGCGCATAATGCGCTTCGTCTACAAAAACTTCGCGTGGGGTACAGGCTATCGCCGCCAGTACTCTTTCGTCGTGTATACCAGCATTGCGCAGTGATGCGAGCAACTGCTGGCGTTTCTCCTCAAAGTCATACTCCATATGCACACCAATCCGCTTATTGAAATGTAAAGCAGCCGTAATACGGGGTGTGTCTCTATCAAGTGTAGTGTGAAAGTGGCATAGAGTCAAGCAAAGCAGAATTATCAAGAGGTATAAGAAAAAGGTGGGCGCTACTGGGGTCGAACCAGTGACCTCGTCGGTGTGAACGACGCGCTCTCCCACTGAGCTAAGCGCCCTTGCTGACATGAGCAACTATAGCATCAGGGCATGCTGTTGTCAAGCAATTTTCAGAGGTCAGCGGCGTCCGGCTTGCTCTAATAGCTGTACATCACGCGCGGAGGCAGCATCACGCGCACGCTATCACCCTCGTTGATGTATCCTGGACGTTCGACCCAGCCGACCAGCCCGCGTTTATGCATAGCGGCTTTCGGGAAGTTCTGCGCCAGCTTTGGCACGTCCGGATTATGTTGTTGAATAACCTTTCCTGGTCCGACGCAGGGCATGTTTTCGGCATCAACCACCAGTACTGCATCTTCGGGGAAGAAGATACGTGTCGAGGGAGGAAGCATAGTAAGATTGGGGATGCCGCGCAGCGCAAGGTTTGCTCCTAACCACGCGGGCAGCACTCGTGGTAAATCCAGCTTCGCCGCGACCTCCGCAAGTTCCTCTTCTGAGAGTATTGAGACCTGCCGCGTATTGCGAATGATTGTCCCGCGTGGGTAGTGTGGCACCCTGACATCGGAGCGGCGTGTGAGGCCGGCGTGCTGGTCTCCCACGAGTCCTTCGAATGTGGCCTCAACCCTGGCGACGCAGCTGGTCTCGAGGGTATCTCTGCTTCGTCCGATAAGTAGATGTGTTACTGTGCATGTAAGTTCTTGTGTCATCTGGGAGGTCTCCTGAGCTGAATGGTCTCATTGCGAAAGCTCTGATCCAATCCAATTACTGTTCGTTCGCCAGCTTGCGCATCGTCGGGAAAAGTATCACGTCACGTATGGACTCCTGGTCGGTCATCAGCATGGTCAGGCGGTCGATGCCGAGGCCGAGTCCACCAGTGGGCGGCATGCCTATTTCCAGCGCCTCCAGAAAGTCTTCGTCGAGAGGCTGGGCCTCGTCATCGCCCTGGGTGCGCTGGCGCATCTGGTCCTCGAAGCGAGCGCGCTGATCGAGCGGGTCGTTTAGCTCCGTGAAAGCGTTGCCACATTCCAGGCCGCCTATAAAGGGCTGGAAGCGATCGGTCAATCCAGGATTCTCTGTATGCTGCTTGGCAAGCGGCGAAATGTCGATGGGGTAATCCGTCAGGAACAACGCCTGGCGCAGCGCGGGTATGCCCTTGCGCAACATGAATCCCTTGAGATCATCGATCAGGCGACCACGGCCCAGCTTTGGATCGGCTTCATAACCCTGCGCGCGCATCTCAGCCGCCAGTCCCTCCTTGTCTGGATAGCGATCTACGTCGATGCCTGTGAACTCCGCGACGGCGTCGAGCAGGCGTATGCGCGGCCAGGGCGGCGTCAGGTCGATCTCCGTTCCCTGGTAGGTGATGCGCGGCGAGCCTTTGACCTCCATAGAGATAACAAAAACCATCTCCTCGACGAGCTTCATTATATCATTGTAGTCTGCATATGCCTGGTAACATTCCATCATAGTAAATTCTGGATTATGGCTGCGATCAATACCCTCGTTGCGGAAATCACGCCCAATTTCATAGACCCGTTCAAACCCGCCCACAATTAAACGTTTGAGATAAAGTTCGACTGCGATACGTAGATAGAGGTCGCGATCAAGTGTGTTGTGATGGGTGATAAATGGCCGCGCCGTCGCGCCTCCATAAAGCGGCTGCAAGATGGGCGTTTCTACTTCGATGAAACTATGTTCGTCCAGGTAGCGTCGCATGGCTGTAATGATGCGGCTGCGCGTAATGAATATGTTGCGCGTCTCTTCGCCGTTGGCGATCAAATCCAGGTAACGCTTGCGCTGGCGCAGCTCAACGTCTTCCAGCCCGTGGTACTTCTCAGGCAGGGGACGCAGCCCCTTCGCCAGGATGCGATATTCAAGTACGTGCAGGGTGCGCTCACCCGTGCGCGTCAGGAATAGGTAGCCGCGTACCTGGATGAAGTCGCCGATGTCCAGTAGCTTGATAGTCTTATATGCGTCTTCCCCCAGGTCGTTGATGCGCAAAAAGATCTGCATGCGCCCGGTGCCATCTTCGATTTGCGCAAAAGCGGCCTTGCCCATATCGCGCATCAGGCGGATGCGCCCGGTCAGTATAAAATTTCCGTCTTCTCCCTGCCACTCGTCAAAATGTTCAAGCACATTAGCGATGGTATGCGTGCGCTCCACGCGGTTGGGATATGGGTTAATACCCTTCTCTCGTATGGCATGCAGCCGTTGTAGACGCGCTTCTCGTTCGTCTGCCATAGAAAACCTCTTTCTCCTCCAAATTTGTGAAACCCATTGTAACATTGTTCTCATCATTTTGTCATCGTATGCCCCGCCCCCGATAGAGGAGGTAGTTTAAGTGGGGACACCCCACACCCCGGCAGGGAAGCTTCGCTCCCTGCACCCTTATTTTATCGAGGAGATAGTTCAAGTGGAACCACCCCGGCAGGGAAGCTTCGCTCCCTGCACCCTTATTTATTAAAGGCATAAAAAAACGACCTACGGCTCAGGTGGGCCACAGGTCGATTGCTGTTACTGCCTGGAAGGGTTACTCGATGCTGTATATGGTGTATTCTTTCACTCCGCCAGGCGTCGAGACAATCACTAGATCGCCTACCTTGTGGCCCAGCAGGGCTTTACCTACCGGCGACTCATTGGAGATAAGCCCCGATCCCGGTTTGGCCTCAAACGCCCCCACGATGGAGTAATGATATTCGCGCCCGTCCGGTGTGCGCAGGTGCGCGATAGAACCCAGTGAAACCTCGTCAGTTCGTGACTTGCTGATGGACTTGGCAGTCGCAAGCAACTGCTCCAGTTCCAGAATGCGTCCCTCGAGGCGCGCCTGCTCATTCTTCGCATCTTCGTAGGCGGCGTTGTCTATCACATCGCC
>DATGGW010000363.1:0-10474 GCA_035308345.1 Ktedonobacteraceae bacterium
AATGAGGTGGTGGCAGCGATACTGCAGGTTTAGACCTTCGGCGGCGGCGTCAGTGGCGACCAGGATTTGGTTTGACCTGGTGCGGAAGATATCGTTGATGGTCAAACGATCCGCTTCACTGTCTTCACCGCTCAGGGTGAGGGGCTGAGCGAAATCGGCAGCCAGAAGCGCCTCTACCAGCCTCTGCTGGCTGTCCTTGTATTCCGTGTAAACCAGGACATTGGCCTCAGGCTCGCTCGCGCGGATCGACCTGATTTGCCGCATCACTTCATCGAGCTTCGGATCGCACGCGCGTGCCGCTTCCACGGCCTCCTTGAGTTCTAAAAGGGTATCGGCGGCGAAGCGCGATTGCTGCGCCGCGAGCCTGCCTACCCTGGCCTCCAGGCTCACGTCCCGGATCTTTTGAGCGAGGTCCTCTATTTCCAGTTCCTGGCGCTCCGCCTCTTCATCGGGGGAGAGGGAGCCAAAACGCGCGAGCTTCTTTTCGAGCGAGCGCAGCGTCCTGAGGCGTTGCCCCTTGGCTTCGGCCCGCTCCTGCTGCTCCCCCGCGAGCCGGTGCAAGCGGGCCTGCACGCGTTCGAGCGTCAGGTAGAGAGCCTCGACGGTGGAGGCGGAGCGCTTGAGCAGGGCGAGGTAGGCCAGCGCGTCATCATAATTGCGGGCAGCCATGGCCCTTTTTAACTCGGGGACGATGGAGAAAAGGAGCCGCTGGTGCATATGGACGAACGGGCGGTACAGTGCGTCATCCGTGTTTATTTCGACCGGGATGACCTTGCGCTCCTTGAATTTTTCCCGCGATCCGGTCTGCGGATTGGTGAGCCAGACATGCTGCTTGAGACGGCGCACCAGGTGTTCCCGGTACTGCTGACCGCGGATGAGCCCGCCCCCGTCTACCAGGCAGGGGTCGAGGAGTTCGAGAAGGGAGGCAAAACTGCGCTCGTAGCCGTCGTGCGGCGTGGCGCTCAGGAGCAAGAGGCTATCCGACCGCCTGGCCAGTAGTTCCCCGAGCTTGCGGCGCTGGCTGCGCTCGGTTTCATCGGGGTCAGGGCCGCCACTTTCAGCGTAGTGGTGTGCTTCGTCGACCAACGATGATATCGTACGGCAGGGAACGCTCCAGGAGATCCATAAGTTTCTCCTGCTTGAGGAAATCCATGGAAGCCAGAGCCAGGGGAATAAAGTCCAGCGGATTCGCGCCCAACTCGATCTGACGCCGCTCCTGGTCCAGTGTAAAGCGGTCGACGTGCTTGAAGAGCAGCCCGAATCGCTCGAGCATCTCGCTTTTCCACTGCGCGAGAAGTGGCCCGGCAAGGGTTACAATGAGGATGCGGGCTGCTCTGCGCCGGGCCATCAATTCAGTAATGACGAGCCCCGCCTCGGCGGTTTTGCCCAAACCTACGTCGTCTGCGAGCAGCAGTCGCGGACGCGTCATCCTGAGGGCACGCGCCACCGGAACCAGTTGGTACGGCTCTATGCGCAGCCGCCCGGGTTGCACAAGTGCAAAAGCATCGGGGCCGAGCGACTGCTGCAGCAAAAAAGCCTGCTGGTAGGTGCGCCAGTTGGCGAGTTGGGTCGGGCGCGTATAGGTGAAATCCTGGGCGATGGGCCGGACTTCTTCAAAAGGGACGAGGAGATCTACTTCTGCCTGGCTAAATATACTGTCTAAGCCGCGCAAGCGGAGCATCGTCTGATCCCCCATAGCCCGTACATCGACGATTTCCCAGCGGAGCCCGCGCGCCTCTACTTCAGTCCCCACAAAATAAGCGGGCAACGTGTGCTCCCTTCTAGTTCTATATGCCTCATGCCCGGTAGCGGTTCGCTGTCCAGACCAGTTTAGTCCCGTCCAGCTATACTGTCAAGCTTTTTAGTAACAAGTAGCAATTATAGACCGCTATAAATTGATCATATTCGCATAACAGGAGCTAGTGGTGCTTTATTCTGCTTCAATCCGCCATCCGGGGCAGGTGCGCCGCCTATCCCTATTCCCATGAAAAATGGAAGCCTTGATATTTCGTCCTATCATTAGTCGATCGGATGGCTCCCGGCAGCATTGCAGGTGCGCCAATAGAGGGAGGGCCAACTATCAGGTCCCCCGCGATCAATTTATACCGCGATCAACGAAGTATGCTTTCTCAGCACTCGTATCCCAGTTCTCGCATCGTTTCGTGCCAGGCGTCACGCACCTCCGGGTTCCTGAAACGCGCTGGACTATCCAGAAAAGCAGCTACACGAGTTTTATTGGGGTACTCTCCCCTGGCATGTAACAACAGGGTAGCCTGCCGCACCTGGTCACGCATTCGCTTGATTTTTTCTACTCGTCGATTTTTTCGGTACGCCAGGTATCTCGTAGAGATCGCGGAGCAGAGTGTTGGGAAGCGATTTCGAAGAGAATCGTCAGAAGCGCCCAGGCGCCTGGCGACCTCTTGCATCGATACCGGTTCCTCACTGCTCTCCAGGGCCCTTTCCAGAGTCCCTTGGCAATGGACCCAATCGGTCGCTGCCCGGCGTCTGGCGGTGACGGCTCTGCATAAATCGGGGAAGTAGTACTGGATATTTTTTTCGGAGCACCCTAAACGCCCTGCAAGCTCTCGCAAGGTCGGAGGTGAGTCCTCTAGTAAGGCCGCCTCCAGTACTTGACGCAGATGATCGGTATCAGACACCTTCCAGCGCGATTTCAAGATTTCGCGGCAGAGCTCAGGGAAGCGTCTGTAGAGGGTTGATCTGGAACATCCGAGCTCCTGCGCGATTTCTTTGAAGGACCAGGGCTCTGGTCTATCGCTCGCCAACACTGCCTCGAGCATTTGCCGCTGCTTGTCGGTATCCGCCAGTTTCCAATGGCGCGCTTTGATTTCCTTACATTCTTGCGGAAAGTACTCGCTGAGAATCTGAATGGAGCATCCCAGGCCTCGCGCAACCTCACTTACCGACGGAGGGTAGTCATCGCTCGCGAGAATAGCTGCGAGCGACTGGTGTATGAAGTCGCGGTCAAGTTGATGGCGCTTCGCAATTGCATGGCAGTATTCTGGAAAGTGATGGTACAGTGTCCCATCAGAACACCCGAGATTTTTTGCAACTTCCTGCACAGTGGGGAATGGTGGCTCCTTCTTCGTCAGCACCTCCTCTAATGCGTGTTTCAGCCTGTCGATTCTTTGTCGTGCGCTCCCCCGGTGCCGCTCTGCAATAGCGCGGCACTGCCGCGGGAAATAGTGGTAGAGAACTGAGCCGGAATATCCCAGGCGCCCGGCGACTTCCTTCATGGTAGGGGGAGGATTTTCCCGGCTCGTTAATACTTCTTCCAGCGCCGTGCGCAGGCCGTCAATGTCCGCTGCTATTCCTCGCCGACCCGCATTGCTCTTTTTCGTATTGATCGCTTCTAATTCTTCATCAGAGTTCCGCACGGCTGAGATTGTTACCAAATGGCCGTCTCGGCCTGATCCATGCCGATGGCGTTGCACGATCGCGCGGCATTGCTCGGGGAAATGACGGTGAAGGGTTGTACCCGGGCAGCCGAGGCGCTCGATAACCTCTCGTAAACTCGGGTAGGGCTCATGGTTTCCTGCTAAAATCGCCTCTAGTTCCCTGTGTAGTCCATTGAAGTCAACTGGCCTCCTACGCCGATTGGCGATCGCATGGCACATTTCTGGAAAATATTCGTAGAGTGTCGCGCAGGAATATCCCAGGCGCTTCGCAACTTCTTTCACTGTCGGCAGAGGTTCCTGTTCTGATGCTAAAACCAGTTCCAACTCGCGCCGGAGTTGCTCAATAACTACTGATTTTCGGCCATTCGACATCTTCTCAGCTTTTTTCGCCGGGGCTGAAGTGGAATCAGCGAGCGGTCGGGTTTCCGATGTTCCTCGCGGGAAATTCCGGGTATCTCCTGCAACAAGCTTGCTCTTTGGTGAGGGACGCCTCCTGGATTGAGAAGGAGCATCAGAAGTGCAGTCCGTCTTGCTTTCCCTGCTCCGTTGAGAGCACAGCCATCGCTGGTATCTTTCGGTGATGGCGTGACACGCTTCAGGGAAATGGAGGTAGAGACTGGAGTTTGAACATCCCAGGCGAAGTAAAACCTCGTTTATGGTTGGAGGAGGCTCCTCTTTACTTTGGAGTATCGCATCCAGGGCCAATCCCGTAGCAGCCAGGTCCAGCTTCTTACGATATCTCTGTGTGATCGGTCGGCACAGGTCGGGGAAACGATACTTAAGAAGAAAAGCCGTACACCCGAGACGCCGGGCTACCTCGTTGAGCGTAAGAGATTGCAATTCAGGCTCAACCAGCACAGCTTCTAAAGCTCTGCGCTGGTGGTCAGGATCCATCAGCTTCTGATAATTCTGCGATATGGCATTGCACAGTTCAGGAAACATACGCCGTAGAACCTGCACCGGATAATGAAACCGCCTGGCAACAGCTTGTAGAGAAGATGAAAAACAGTCTGCACTCCTCGATAGTCTTTCCAACTCCAGTCTCACCTCTTCGATGCTCAGTCTGCTGTTGCCATCGTTAGATCCTGGTGGTGAGCCATGATACGGGTGCTCAAAGATAAATGCGCTGGCCTCTTGCGTCAGGAATCGCAGTGGTGTTATGCCCATACGCCTGCATAGCCGCAGAGTGACTTCAAACTCGGGCAGGTGTAACCCTCTTTGCCAACTGATCAGCTTGGAACCATCTACTCCCAGGTACCTCGCCAGAGGTGCGATCTTGCTGCCCCCTGATTGTTCAATGTACGCACTTAGCCCCGATGCAATCTGGTCCTTCCCAGGCATGGTAGTTAATGTTGGAGCAGCGGCTACTACATCAGCAATTGCGCTGCTAACCCACTGGTCCCATTCTCGCTCCTCGCTAGCGGAAGCTTGCACAGCCTCTTTTTCCTGGGGAAAGCCGAGGAATCCTTTGCATTTAGGGCAGTGCCCGGGCGAAAACCAGTCGATGAGTAAGGGGAGGGATTGCTCGCAGTTTGAACATCGGGTAAGCAAACTGCAAGAGTGCCGGGGGCATATGGTAACAGCTCTTAAATTCCAGATGAGCGGTTCAAAGATGATCGTTCCTGTTCGCTGCCACTTGTGATAACAGGTGGGGCACCAGGCGCGTGTATCGCGAACAATGCCGTCTTTCTCGGACAGAACCCCTGACCAACTGAGCATGGTGAGAAAGCGCAGATTGCTGCGCAGAGTGAGCCGCTCTAATGCCTGAACCCAGTCGGTCACGAGGGTTGTAGCCCCATTGATTGTCGTAGAACCTTTTAGCCACTGCAGGCGATTCTCTGGTTTTAAGCCGGCGGATATCTTGAGAAGGGGAAGTATTTCTTGTAGGACTAGCACCCGAGGCTGTATGCGGTAGGCATAAGCCAGGCGGGTGATATAGCTTGTCAGGCTCTCCACAAAGGGCGTGCCTATGCCTTCCGGCTTCAGGTGGTACAGGCGACTTCTTGGAGGTGAGGAGAAGTGTTCAACGTCGATTTTATAGGGGGCGGTAGATGGTAGCATTTTCGTTCATCCTGTTTTTATTTCTCGCTAGAGCGCGCGTGGAGAGCATTCAACCAGACTTGCTGTAACTCTGGCGCGCGGAGTACGTGGTCGGAAAGCTCGGGGTGAAGAATCCAGGGATTCGATCGGTGCCAGAGCTTCTCTCAAATCGGGCCTTATTGCCCCTCCTCTTCACTCCCTTTGGTCTCCTCGAGATCATCCGGTACCTCTTCAATCAGCTCTCCTGGTGGTACGCCAAGCACTTTGGCAAGCTTGCCCAGAGTGATAGTAGTCGTGGCATAATAGGGGTCGGAGTAAATGCGTTTTATCGTTTTGTATGATATGTCTGCTTGCCTGTGGAGTTTGCCCATGCTGATACCTCGCTCCCTGGCAACCTCTTTGACCCGTAAACGTACAGTCATCTTTCGCGCTCGCCTTCTCCCGAGATTTGACGGGATTATAGCAAGCGAGTCCCCCTAGCAGAACTCCCCAGGAAGGTATATGATAATAGTAGCCCCTACTTTATGGGTACCATTATATGTCCATCTACGGGAGAGGTGATTTTTGCTTATTCAAAATGGGTTTCGCGACTATGAACCAATATATTGATCTTCCAGGAGGTGGCCATGAGAATGAGAGGCGGGTAGCCTTAGTGAATGAAGTGTTTGTTGCGTTAACCAGGATTCAACCACGTCTTTGTTATGTGGAGCGATTTAAGCTCGTGTCCACGTGAGGGTTGGCACCCCATGAACATGGCGGAATAGACACAAAGCGCCTCTTCTTAAAGAAATGATAGCCTTTATTTTTTTATTATCAGACTCTGATTGAGCATCACGATCGTAAGAGCGCTACTAATTCTGCCAGCACATGAATATTGCTTTCACGCACTCCAATGCAGCCAGGAGAATCAGTTTGCATACTGATAAATCTGCTCTGCCATATTTGTGTCGCAGGAAGTGCCATCTATGGCCCCACACGTGCGTGAGACAGTAGCTGGCTAGTGTTGCCATGAGGCAAAGACTGCTACAATCCTACCGAGTACAGACGGGGGCAGCGGCCAATGGCAGTACGTTTACGGGTCAAAGAGGTTGCCAGGCAGAAAGGTTTCAGTATGGGGAAGCTTCAAAGAGACGCCGACGTGGCATACAACACGGTCAAGCGCATGTTCAAGGACCCGTACTATATCACGACGACTGAGACATTGGGTAAATTGGCCAGGGCTTTAGGGGTCTCTCCAGGGGAACTGATTGAAGAGGTACCTGATAGCTTTCGCAAAGATTACCTCTAGCCCTGTCTGTTGCTAGAGCGACACGAACCATGCTTAGAGGCGTTGTCCAATCAAGGGCCGGAGCTGAGTTTTGAAGCAAGGGAGGGCAAATAAAACGTGTACGTCCCCCAGGGCACATGTTCGCTGTGTGGCGGCAAGGAACGGTTTCGGGTGCCGGCGCCTGTCGGAAATCCTTCCTTTGGGAAAAGTAGTCCGTGTTCCTGTGTTGAAGAGCGACAGAGGTTGCTGCGCCTCCAACAGCGGCGCGAGGCGGCGAACCTGGGAGCCTTGCGCGAAGCCACCTTTCAATCGTTCGATCCTCGCGTCCCTGGGATGCAGCAAGCCTTTCAGGCGAGCGTTGACTTTGCAATGAATCCGCGGGGATGGCTCGTGCTCCTTGGCCCCTGTGGTTCTGGGAAGACGCATTTAGCGGCGGCTATCGCGAACGAACAATTTGATAGCGGGACCGGCGTGTTCTTCACAACCGTTCCCGACCTGCTCGACTTATTGCGCACTAGCTTCGCCGCGCTGGAAAAATATTCGCAGCTCATTACTCTACTGCGCGAAGTAGAATTGCTGGTTCTCGACGACCTTGGAGCACAGAAAGCGACGATGTGGTCCAATGAAAAACTTCTGCAGATTCTCAATTCCCGTGCGGAATCAGCACTTGCGACGGTTATTACCGCGATCCCCAGAGAGTTTCAGGGGCTAGATGAACGGCTCCGTTCACGCTTGCAGGATTCTCGTCTCGTCACGTCGGTTCTCTTTGAGCATGTCAAGGATTTCCGCCTCTCGAAGCTTGCGCCGGGCAGGGGGACATGAGCATGGCGACGGACTACCCCATCACCGCTGAAGATAGACTGCGTGCAGAGGCCATCCTCCTAGGAAGTCTGTTCCTTCATCCTGAGGCAGGGACTGCCATACGGTCTGCATTGCAGCCAGAAATTTTCTCAAATGATCGCCACCGCCAGATCTACGAGGCGCTGATGACGGTCATTGACACGCCTGAATATGCCACTTTAGATGCAATGTGTATTCTTCTGAAAGAGCAGGAGCTTGAGAGCATGGGTGGTCTCACCTACCTCACCAGCCTCGTTCAACAAGCCCGGCACACAGCGATGCCGGTAGCTGAGCAAGTCCATCTCTTGAGACAGGCGATGCTCCACCGCGTGCTCAGCCAGGTCGGAGAGGCGCTCTCTACTCGAACTGCGCAATACGATCCCGATGCGCTCAAGCAAGTTATTGACGACCTGGGGCAGGCATTGAGCGTCGCTCGGCAACTGCTTGCACCGAGGGATATGTTTTCCACGGAAGCGAGTCCTTTGCTTACTGAAGTGAACGCCTATGTGAGCGATCTGGAGGACCGGTTGAAACAGCGCGTGGCACTCAGCGGTATTCCTACAGGCTTTGCTGACCTGGACGCGGTTACGGGCGGGTTGCAGCGATCAGACTTGGTCGTCATAGCCGGGCCCCCTTCGATAGGCAAAACCAGTTTCGCCTTGAGTATAGCGCTGCACGTCCTCCTCACGGCCCATCATCCCGTTGGTCTCTTCAGCCTGGAGACCCCAAAAAGACAAGTGGTTGGGCGGTTGCTGTCGATGCAGGCCAATTTCGATCAACGGCTTGTCCGTACGCTCGATAAGGATGGCGATCACTGGTCGCTACTGATGGAGGCGAGCGCGACATTGGGCAAAGCCAACCTGTGGATCGACGACACTGCAAACCTCTCTACGGCCCAGCTACGTGAGAGGGCCCATCTCCTCGTCGAGCGCTGTGGCATCGAACTCCTGATCGTGGATTATGTCCACCTGATGCTCTCGGTCGTGAATGAGAAGCGTCATGAGAATCGCGTCCAGGAAATTGCGGAGATCAGTCGCAGCCTCAAGGTACTCGCCCGGGAATTCTGTATTCCGGTGCTCGCTGTCGCCCAGGTGTCACGCGCCTTCGAAAGCCGACCATCAAGAAAACTCCAGCTCTCTGACTTGCGAGATGGGTCGCTCGAAAACGATGCGGACTTGGTGCTCTTCCTCTCGCTCGACGAGGATGATACGCCGGGTGTTCCACCCTATCGGCTGGCAACAATCGATATTGCCAAGCACCGCAATGGCCCTCGCGCTGAACTGGATGTCTGCTTTCAAACTAGTTCTTCCCGTTTCTTGGATTTCGAGACGCTTACAGAAACACCAGGAGATGAGCGAGCCTTCTCATCCGCTGCTGTTCCATCGAGTCAACCGCCTCGACAGGCGCCGCGCCTTAAAGACATCCTCAAAAGAGCTACAGGGGGAAGGAACATCCAGGAGGAGCGGAAATTTGCACCGGACAGAGCTTCTTTGCTCAGAGAACTTCCCACGGGATATCTATTTGGAGAGGAGGAAGGGGAGGAAAAGAGCGAATCGAACCTTTCTGGCTCGCTGCTCATAGACGAACAACGGCAAGACCGCCGGTGAAAGAGAATGGGAAAGACGATCATGGTGGAAAGGCCGTTGACGAACCCGCCTTCGAGCAGGCTCTACAGGCTTGCCCCCGAGGGAGCAGGGACAGCGTGGATCGAGAGCCTGGCAAGCTACGTCAATCGGCTGGCCTGGGCGTACCGGATTGGCCCACGCGTTCTGGTAGACCAGGAGATCACCTCACTCCTCAACAATTCTTATCATTTTCAATCATCGGTTAATCTGCTGGCCGCTTTCTGCCGATCTGAGGCGATGAACATGAATGGTGCCGGAGAAGTGGCCCGCGACTGGGCGCACACGCTCGGGCGCTTGACCGCGCGGTCGGACCTGCTCGACTTGACAGTGTGCTCCTGGGCGGCAGAAGTTCCGGCTAAGGGATTTCTACGCGCGTCACCAGCCTGGTGTCCATCCTGCTACGAGGCGTGGCAGGCAGGCGGTCTCTCGATTTATCAGCCGCTGCTCTGGATGATTCAAGCGGTGACGGTTTGTACGCTTCACTCCAGGCAACTTGAGGAGAGATGCCCTCGCTGTCAGAAGCTTCAATCTGTGATTGCAGCTACATTTCGCCCCGGTCACTGCACGCAGTGCGCGGCCTGGTTAGGCGCGTCACCCGAAGCGGAGCCAAAGGCCCTGCTCACTGATGAAACGTGCGACTGGCAACGCTGGGTAGTAGGTGCTGTCGAGGAACTGCGCACAGCGGGCCTGACCTGCGGGCCATTCCAATGGAAACGGCTCTTAGCGGGTATAGAGTTGTGTGTCGAGGTTACTGGCGGCGCCAAGCAACTTGCTCGCCTGACCGGCATGCCAGAGCAACTTGTCTCGAAGTGGCGCCGCTGCAAACAGACGCCCTCATTCGGCAAGATACTCGAACTCTGCTATGCGCTCAATCTCTCTCCACTCCAGTTAATCAACCCTGATGGGCCCTTTTTGAAAGATATCTTACTGGCGGGAGAGACACGCCGACAACCAGGGCCAGGATCGGTTCCTCTTCGTGCGGTGGATCGAGAACGAGCCCGGGCATTCCTCCAGTCAGTTCTTGACGGTCGCCGTCCCCCAAGCGGAGTGCGCCAGATTGAATGCAGCCTGGGTCTCGGACCAAGAACCCTCGTCTATCATTTCCCAGAGGAATGCGCTTTGATTTCCGCCATGTTTCAGGCTTACCGCTCTGAACAGGCTCGGTTGCGCATGGCTCAGGGATGTGAGGAGGTGCGCCAGGTGACCATCGAGCTTTATGACCGCCAAATGAACCCGAGTGCGCATCGAGTGGCATCTCGTCTCTCGAATCCAGGGGTGATGCGCAC
>DATGGW010000364.1:0-7652 GCA_035308345.1 Ktedonobacteraceae bacterium
AACAGCTTGCCGCGCTGGTCGCTGAACGATGCGATGTGAAGCGTGAATTGTTCCAGCAGCAGTTGCTGCAGTGGCTGATACCCCTCGGCGCAGGTAGCCGAGGCAGGCACGATCACACCCAATCGTCCGCTGGCTTGCAAGAGTTGAGTGCAGCGTTCCACCGTCATAGCGTACAGGTTGCCCGTCGCTAGCGTCTTGTAGCCCTCCAGGCGGTATATTGAACTGACCTTTTCGTACTCGATATAGGGTGGGTTGCCTATAACTACGCTGAACGCGCCTCGCTCTTCGCCAGCCTCAATCAGAATGTTGCCTGAGCGTATGTGCTGATCGAGATCGGGCAGGGATTCAAGTTCAAGCGGCGCTTTGACACACGATAACAACTTGAGGTGGAGGCGCGCTTTACAGAGTTCTACAGCTTCTCCCAAAATATCCATACCATAGAGGTTGGAGGAGATAATGGCCTTGCGAATAGCATAGCTTCGCTCAGTTAGCTTTACTGCATCACTCTCCACTATCCCCACCTGTAGTTGTTCCAGGCGACTGAGACAGGCCATGTGTAATGGCTCCAGCACATTGAGCGCGGCGAGTAGGAACGCGCCGGTGCCACAGGTCGGGTCAAAGATGGTCATGCTCGACATAATTTCGTACAGGGCGCGTAGCAAATCAATATCCTGGCATTTCTCAATGATGTCGAGGGCGTAGCGGCGCAAGTCCAGGTTGTATGTTATGAGATCATCAATAGCGTTAATCTCGCCCTCTTGTAGTTTCGCAAGTAGCTCATGATAACGTTGGCGGCGAGCTACTACCTCACGCCAGGTCTCTCCGGGCAGCGCGTAAGTTGTTGGAGCAGGCTGATCCCACCCTTTGCGGCGAGAGCCGGTGCGCAGTCCACGCGCGCTTTCACCTGGCAGTGGTAACGAGTTACCATGTGCGAGAGCAGGGTAGATGTAGCGATGTGGATTATCACGCAGTAATTGCCAGGTCAAAGCGCCGGGCATAAAAGCGACCGCGCAGCGTTTATGCAATGCGCCGAAAAGATAAGGGATGATAGTAGAGGCAGCGATATACGTGGTGATATCTTCTCGCGTATAGTAGGTGCCCGTCTGTTTCCGGTTCGTATGCCGCTCGAAGAGGTAACTTAACGTGGCAGGCGTGATGGTATCCTTTGTGTGTGGCGCATCTTCATCCAGTTGCCATTGATAGGTATCGAAAAAAGCGCATATGCGCGCGAAAGCCTCGTCGGAAATCTCGCTGGCCGCGTTGTCACGCTCCAAAGCATAGTGCTTGCAAACCAACAGGCCATTATGCCGGAGAAAGTAGAGGAACATCATGCGGGTGAGCATCAGCGTGGCATAGCTCTCGCGATCGGCAGCATCACTCATTCCATGCATAGCGGATGCGAAAATAGAGCGTTCAGCATGGAAACGCTCGTAGAAACCTCTGATATTGGGTCTGGCATCAGTATTTCCTATAGCCATAGAATATACCGCATATGCTTATATTGTCGAGGCTATTGTAGCAAGCCTGTCAAGAAAGGTTCTATTGACCCTGGCAATCATTCACAAGATCTGATTGGAGAATTGCCTACTCTGCCCACTCGACAAATATGGCATGCGCAATATTTCCCGCATCTCGGTTAGTGGCCTGCCTACTTTGAGGCCGTAGCGAGTGATCTCGATCTCGCGCATGGTTCGCTCAAAGTCCGTCAAACGTTTTTTGAGCACGCCGATAGCCTTACGCATCTCGCCATTCCTCTCGAAGTAGCGCAGGAAGATGATATTATCGGCCACGTAACTGATGCCAAGATCGGTTGCGCGAAACTCGTTTGAGGTAATCGTCTCTGTCTCGTTGATCAAAAGGACGGCGATGCCCATGCCCTGTAAGTATTTGCAGAGGGAGTGAAGATGCCTCGCCAGGTCATCGACGTGAATAGAGAGACGGTAGCCGGCAACACTATCAATCATTACAATGGAGGTTTTCTGCTTCTCTATATCGCGGCGCACTTTATAGAAGAACTCATCAGGTCTATAGTGCAAAGGCTCTATCTGACTGATAGAAAGTGTACGGCGTTCGATCATATTGCCGATGGGTATATTGATAGATTCACAGCGACTGATAAGCACATGTTCCCATTCCTCGAAAGCATAGATGATAGAATGCTCGCCCCGGCCTGCCATCTCTTTCATGAACTGGAGTCCCAGAGTTGTCTTGCCTACGCCGCTAGGTCCGGTAATGATGGTAATCGTCCCGCGTGTCAATCCACCATGTAGCAATTCGTCCAGTTCTGGCACCCCCGAGGTGATGGTCTCGTGCTCAATCTCCGGCTCTTTTGTATCAGGCAACAGGTGGGGGAAGACTTGTAATCCTGCAGCGGTTAATTGCATGCAATGATGGCCACTGCTAAAATCAGAGCCGCGCAATTTGGTTATGCTGATTGTCCGTCCCTCTTTAGTATAGTGCAGGTTGATCACACCATCACATACCACTTGCAGATCATTTTCAGCGGCATCATCGCTGCTTTCGGAAGTGAAGAGTACCGTCGCTTCCTGTTCAATCAGAAAGCGCAGAAATGCGAGCACCTGTTTGCGCATCTGGAAGCTGTCGGGCGATACCAGGCGCAGCTGAGTCATGCTATCCAGAAACACCCGCTGGGGTTTGAGTTCCCTTATCTGTTGAATGATCCTCTCTGTAATGGACAGGAATTGCCCATCTTCTTGTTCATGGGGGAACGTGTAGAGTTCAACCTCGCTAAGAAATTCTGAATTCGTGCTCAAGTCCAGGAAAGCTACATTTTTCAAATTCAGTCCGATTGATGAAGCATTATTGCGGATTTGCTCCTCTGGCTCTCCAACGGTAATATATAATGTTACCTCGCCGCGGGTCGCGCCCGCTGCAAGAAAGTGAAGCCCCACGGTTGTTTTACCCGTGCCAGGCTCTCCACGAACCACGTAAGAACGCCGCGGGATATAGCCACCACGCATAATATCATCAAGTTGGGGGATACCGGTGGTTAAACGATACGAAAATCCCTGTTCAAGGGTATCTGGCGGGCGTGAAATATCATCAGTTGCCTGTGAGGTCGATACATTCCTTGTTGTTTCTTTCTTCATTGTTTCTTTGCTTTTGGTCTCCATAGAGCCTCCTATTCAGTACATTTTATTCAGTATAAGTCCATGAAAAAATATTCAATAGCTCAGGCGTTGACAACCCGCTTGCTTCGTAGTATTGTTGGGGCCGGGGGATATCCAATCAAAAGCCCTGTCCGCGCTGCTTTATTTTCATCACAGGGAGGCCATCTATGCTTGCTCTACACCGGCGGTCTCGTCTTCAATACAACAAGCAATTATTTTCCGGCGTGCTGGTGGCGCTGTGCCTACTGCTTTTCACCAGCGCCTGTGGCAGCGCGGCTTACGCGAAGTCGACTTTTGCCAATGCAAACGCTGGCTTGCAATTTACGCAACAATTGCGCATTGGTTTCAAATCCGGAGATGACTGGGAACCGTCGATTGCAGCTGACCGCTATGGACATATCTACGCGCTGTTCAAGCACTACGATGTGACCGGCGGGCAAACTTGCAAAGGCTGTGACCTGCACCTGCTCTTCCAGCGTTCAGATGATGAGGGTAATAGCTGGAGCGCGCCTCGTCCCATCGCTCCCGGACATGTGATAGGTGGTCAATATGATCCCCAGATCATGGTTGACCCGCTCGATGGCCGCACCGTGTGGGCATCATTTTTACAAAACACTAACTCGTTAATCGCTGTAGTGAAATCTACCGACTTCGGTCTCACGTGGAGCGAGCCGATGCTGGTCTCAACGCGCCCACCGGGCCTGGATAAAGACGAGTTGGCAGTCCGTGGCAATGAGATTGTAGTGGCCTATGATGACAATTCGAATACCTGGGCTACCCTTTCGCTGAATGGCGGCAAGTCCTGGTCCACGCACGAGGTTTTCCCGACCAGCAATCGCTTCAGTTTGTCTTTATCGGCTGACGCGGTCATTGATTCTCACGGCAATATCTTCATCAGCTGGGATAGTTTTGATAAGGCGCACAGCAATAAGGGCAATGGCCCGGCGACCGTATGGGTGTCGAAGTCGAGCGACTACGGGCAAAGCTGGACGCGCACCGTCATTAATGTAAGCGGCGCGCCGCCAAATTGCAACAACTGTGGATTCGCGTACCTCAGCGCGCAGATGGCGCTACGCATCGGCAGCGATGATACCATCTATTTGCTCTGGAACGGTACGGTTGATCTGACCAACTTCGCGCCGGAGCGCATTTTCTTTGCGCGTTCGACCGATGATGGCCGCAGCTATTCGGCGCGTGAGGATATCTCCGACGCCCCGGCTGGTGTGGAACACTGCTTCCCGGCCATCGCGGTTGGGCAGCAGGCAGGTGATGTGCGCATCGGCTGGATGGATAAGCGCACCGGTAAGTGGAATCTCTTCTTCCGGGAGAGCGCAGATGGCGGAGAGCATTTTAGCCAGGCGGTGCGCATTTCCAGCTTTGTGCCTGGTTATCCCTATCTATCCCAGGCCGGTTACAGCTTACCCTATGGAGATTACTTCTCCATGGTGGTGGACCAGAACAACCAGACGCAGATGGCATTTGGTGAAGGTCCAAGCTACCAGGGACCCGGCAATCAGTGGGTTTCGCACAGCCTCGCCTAATCAAGAGTTCAGGTGTTTGGAGAGCAGGAAAGCGCTGAAGTTTGCCACGCTCTCCACTTCCCCCTCGGGCAGCATATTGACGATTTTTTTGACGGTGATGCGGTGCGGCTGGCCAGGCGCTGCTGGCAACACGAATCCAATAGCGTTGGTGGTCTGTGGCATGCGTTCGTTGCGAATCTCCTCTGCCATCAATTCCAGCAAATCGGCCATGTCCAGGTCGAGCGCGCTGGCAATGCTTTCCAACACTTTCGATGAGGGATATTTCTGCCCTCGTTCGATCTCACCCACGTAAATTTCCGATAGTCCCGCCTTTTCTCCAAGTTCTTTGATGGTCAATTGATGATCCTGCCGTTCTCGCCGGATCACGTGTCCCATGATCTCCTGTAAATCTGCCATAATCTCTTCCCTTTCTATGCTTATGGCATAGCTTCATCTTATACATGCTGTGAGCATATTTATTGTCTATCATTATAGCCTATCAGCATGCTATATTCAAGGCACAGAAACATTGTTTCGTGGAAATTCGTAGGGACGCGATTGATCGCGTCCACCAACATGGATCACCTTGCCAACATGGACGCGATCAATCGCGTCCCTACAAACATAAAAGGAGGACAACAAGAATGAATTATGACGGGTCAATGTACTTTGGCATCCCTATGTCTGAACAAAAGGACGCGCGCATGTTTCCGCCAGTGCCAATGGTGTATGAAACTTTGCCTCAGCAGCCTTTGAATTGGGAGTACCACGTCTTGAGCATCGATCCGCGTGAGACGGCATTGCCGGATACCGCTGAACTCAACGAACTGGGAAACGCGGGCTGGTTGCTGGTAGGTGTAGCGCGTGAGGGCGAGAGAGGGAAGGTGTATTACTACTTTGTGCGACAGAAAAGAGCCTGAGCGGCTCCCTGAATTCTTTAGCCAGAGTTTCATTAAGCCTCTTTAGAGAAAGGAAGGATAGATGTCATCGAGTTTACTTGTACCGACAGTGATTGAGACAACCGGACGCGGAGAACGCGCCTACGACATTTTTTCACGCTTGTTACGCGAGCGCATTATCATGATAAATGGTCCAATCGAGGAGTCTCTGGCAAGCCTGGTAGTAGCTCAGTTGCTCTTCCTGGCGGCTGAAAGCACAGAGCGGGAGATTCACCTGTATATCAGTTCACCTGGCGGCTCGGTGCAGGCTGGTCTCGCCATTTACGATACTATGCGCCATCTGCCCTGCCCTATAGTCACCACGTGCGTTGGCTACGCCGCCAGTTTCGGCACTATACTGCTTATGGCAGGCGATCACGGTCAGCGGCGCGCTTTGCCACATGCCCGCATTCACATACACCAGCCACTCATTCAGGGCGGACTGGGCGGGCAGGCCACCGACATCGATATTCATGCGCGCGAAATCCTGCATACGCGCGATGTGTTGAACGAGATCATCCACCAGCACACCGGGCAACCAATGGATAGGATAAAACACGATACGGAGCGCGACTACTACATGAGCGCGACCGAAGCCGTGGAGTACGGCATCGTAGACGACGTGCTAAAACTCGCTGAAAAATGATATCAGGATGGCGAGGAATTGCAGGCTATTGCTATCGAATGACCGGCCGAGCGAGCGTAGATTACAAGGAATCGATGCTCACCGAATCTAATTCCAGCCATTGTGGGCCGCTATTGACCGTGCCAAAGTGTAAATCACCGCGTGGAGTGACAATGGCATACTGGTTATCGAGCCAGGCAACGAAGCCAAGCGGGCGCGCTGGTGGCTGTGAAGCGCGTAAAACCAGTTTATCATCGACCCAGAAACTCGCCATGTCGGGAAACCAGGCCAGCGCATAGGTATGCCAGCCGGTCATTTCAACATCCAGTAACGCTTCCTGCGCTCCCGCCAGGCGCTGCATCCAGCGGCGGGCGGGGCGCGTCTCGCCGCTCATCCTGCCAAGCGCGGCGGTAACAGCCAGTGGGACGGCGGAGGCCAGCGCTGCCGGCCGCATGCTATGCACGACCTGCGCTTTCCAGCCCCAACCAGGTACGCCGGGGACAAGCGCCATATTGGATGGCGGTGAAGCATAGAAAAACCAGATGGCTTCGGGCAGCATCAATACATCTCCACGCACTGAAAAAGGGTAATTCCAGAACCCGAAACCTGCTGTGCCGCGTAACGTATTAGCCTGCTCCATCGTGCCGGTCAATGAAGCGGCGGGCAGCGAAGAACGCGCGCGCACTTCCAAACGCACGGGAGGTTTCCAGGGAAACTTTGAGCGCGATAAACGCCCGTAATCGTCGATTTGGGCATCTGTATATTGGCCCTGCCGGGCGGCATCGAACGACATGCGCAGGCTCGAACCCGTCATAGGCAGCGAGCCGCCGCCTATGCAGGTTTGCGTCCAGCGCGTATTAAGCGTTGTATTGAAGTCATCGAACATGATCTCCCTTTCAATCGAAGGGTTATTCCTGGCGCCTCTTGTCGCCGTTATCACTCTGCCAGCATGGCCTCTTCCTGTTTCTGTACATTCAAGATTGTCTCTTCCAGGTCTTCCCACACCAGTTGCTCTGCCTCGGCGCCGGTTACTCTTTTTTGCGTTAAAACATTTGTGACGCGGCTGCGGAAATCGGCGAAATATTCCTGTTGCCTGGAAAGTAATGGCATGATCTCAAGCCGGATATCACGCATATCGAAGAAGTCCTGGGGTTCAAATGCAAGCGCGAGCAGGCATGCATAATTGTGAATAAGTGAGAGACGATACTGGGAAAGAAAATAATGCGGTTGCGTACTGGAAACCAGCATGCAGCCGGCAATTTTACCTGAAAATAAGATTGGAGATGCTGCCGCGCTTAGTTCATGTTCCACCTGGTGAGCAGGGAGTGGGTTATTAGTATCACGAATATCGTTGTTTTCAACATCCCTGCAAACGGTGACACAGTATCCGGCCAGGGATTCTGCGCCCAGGAACATACCTTTCTGTTCGAGATTACCT
>DATGGW010000365.1:0-7225 GCA_035308345.1 Ktedonobacteraceae bacterium
GATATGATTGTTGTACCAGGGGCCAAGCTCAACCAGTTGGCCGGTCGATGTCGCCAGCAGTTGAGGTTTGCTTGCTCGCAACTGAGAGCCGGAGCCGGAAATCTGCACGGTATAAATCGCGCTGTGCCGATCATATGGCTCCTGCTCATCGCTTGAAAATTCAACGTAAGCCAGGGTATGCGCGTCGGGCGAGAAAATGGGCGTTGTCACCCAGTGATATTGCGCGCTGTTGCTAAGATTATCCTGCTCTGGCAGCACTATCTGTGTATTCCCTAATGCTGGTGGAGACCCCTGCAATGTTGTAATACTCAGGCTATTGGCATACGAGAGGGCGGCCACGCTGGCAGGGACGCTATGATCGGTTGGAACTGGCACTGCCCCTTCGTCTGCCGAGTATAGAAGAGTATTCCCGGACGGTGTGAGAGCGAGCGGACCTTGCCCTGGGTCTTCATCCAAAATAGGCTGCAATGTCGCCGGAGTCGCGCTTATGTCAAGCGACCATAACCCGTACTGCACCGCCTCGTGGCTACCCCGATCATCCGTCAGCAACAGGATGTTGTCCGACTGCGCCGGCACGCCATCCATGAAGGAAAAGATGTGATAGCAGGGGCATTCCAAAGCGGATTGCTGGTAGACAACGGCAGGGTCGCCTAAGGGTCCGGCGTGAATCACAAGCGTGCCATCACCATTGGCCGGTTCGGTACTCCATGCAATCATCTTACCATCATTACTGAGCGCCATCGAGGTGATTACCTGCCCCGCATCCAGAGTCGCGATTTGTGTCGGCGTTCCCCCAAAGACATCGGTTATCCAGATACCATCACCACTGTAAAGCAGCTGGCCTGATGGCATCAAAATAGGAGGCGCGGCATTATCACTGATAAATCCCTGCGTGGGTATGACCTGCGCATCGTTACCCGCAGCTGATCCTGAAGCAGAGACAAGGTACAGCGTGCCGTTCTGCTCATAGATTACATACTGACTCGCGGATAATTGCAGTGGCGGCGCATCCTGGTGATCGGGGACGATTATCGACGAGGCTATCGTTGCACTTACTTCCGGCTCTGCTGTAATAGTAGGCGTCAACGCTCCGCTGTTTCTCGCAGTTGGACTCGTTTGTGGACCTGCCACGACAGGAGTAGTTTGAGCGCCGGCAGACTGAGCAGTTCGTAGCAGGCTGAAAACGAGTTCACCTGAGAAGAACAATAACAACAGACAGATAAGCATTAGCAAGGAAATAATCCCTGCTCTGGTGAAACGGAAGCGCGATTCGCTCAATGGCTTAGAGACACGCCGAGGTTTTTGCTCAGGTGGATCTGTTACTTGCTGTGTCAAAACCCCTTAAAACCCCCAAATAAACTTATTCAAGCCGTTTGATTCATCTTTTGATGCGGACTGGCTTTTCCGGCATGGAGCTGTATAAAGGCCAGTGTCTTGGCCAGGACTTCATCGCGATCGTGGTCTTTCATGACTACATGATACGAACGATGAAACGTCACCAGGTGTTTCTCTCGTGAACCGATGAGCCGGTAAATTTCTCTCCCGTCTCGAGCAGGAACGACATGATCGTGAATGGAAATCATAACCAGCGCGGGTACAGTCACAAGCGGCAGCTCTTCGCGCAGCCGCGGCAGGTAGCGCAGCATACTCTCTACCGGCCGCATCGGCATCCAGCTATAGGCATTGGCATCACGCTGGTAACGTTTACGCGCCTTGTGATCACGCACATCTTCACGCAGCCGCGGCAGGAAAGGTGTGATATATTTCGCTACTCCGACCGCGGCTTTCAGCCAGGAATGCATATGGAGAGGCGCGCAGATAGTGACGATTCCCGTGACTTCTTCATGCGCCGCGACATGCAGGGAGAGAGCGCCGCCCAGCGAATGACCTACCAGGAAGACCACGTTACAGCGTTGTTTGAGGGCGCGCAGCTCATCGTATACCGCTCTCGACCATTCCTCCCATCCGATGGCCAGCATATCTTTCACTTTACTACCATGCCCTGGCAAGAGCATGTTCACTACTACCATGTCACGCGAACGAAGAAGCGTCTCCATCTCAGCGAAATCGCTCCTGCTGCCATTCAAACCATGCACCAGCAGAACACCTATTGCCGGTTGGGTCGGAGAAGTAGCTGGTTGCGGATCGTGTGCTGGTTGGGATGTCGTCATATTGTCTGCTTTCCTTTTTCGTATGCACGGATGCGATAAATCGAGTCCCTACGCTTACTACGTTTGGACAGGCGCACCGGTTACTTATTGGATTGCCCTTTCCCCCAAAAGGTGCTATAGTCGCTTCCATCCGTGGACGCGATTTATCGCGTCGCTACAAATTAGAAGGAGTCGATTTATGAAATTCTCAACCAGAGCTATACACGCGGGCCAGGAAGCCGACCCGGCAACTGGCGCTGTAATTACACCCATTTACCAGACATCAACCTATGCTCAGGCAGGGCTGGGAGAAAATAAAGGTTTTGAATATTCACGCACGGGCAACCCCACGCGAACCGCGCTGGAAACATGCATCGCGGCACTTGAAGAGGGCAGTTATGGACTGGCCTTCGCCTCCGGTATGGCGGCGGAAACTGCTATTCTGAGTTTGCTCAACGCGGGCGATCATGTCATTTCGTGCGATGATACTTATGGCGGCACCTATCGCATCTTTGAGCGCGTTTTGCGCCGCTATAATGTCGAGGCAAGCTATGTACCCGTGGGGAATGTAGTCGATTACGAGAAGGTAATACGCCCAAATACAAAGATGATCTGGCTGGAATCCCCCACAAACCCCTTGCTCGGTCTGGTCGATATCCAGGCTATCGCGGCCCTTGCTCACAGCAGAAATCTGCTGGTGGTAGTTGATAACACCTTTGTCAGCCCCTATTTCCAGCAGCCATTAAAACTGGGCGCGGATATCGTTGTGCATAGCACCACCAAGTACATTAACGGGCATAGCGACGTGATCGGAGGCGCGCTGGTCACCAGCAATGAAGAAGTCTACCAGTCCATCAAGTTTTATCAAAACGCTGCTGGCGGAGTGCCCGCCCCGTTCGATGCCTGGCTCACGCTGCGCGGCATCAAGACTCTGGCCGTGCGCATGCGCCAGCACGAGGTAAACGCCCTGGCAGTAGCTCGCTTTTTACACGAGCACCCACTCGTCGAGAAAATATACTACCCCGGTTTGCCGTCGCACCCCGGTTATGAACTTGCAAAACGACAGATGAGCGGCTTTGGGGGCATGGTGTCTTTCCAATTTAAAGGAAGCTTCGAGGATGTCGCCCGGGTGGTGCGGCGCTTCCGCGTCTTCGCCCTGGCGGAAAGTCTGGGCGGCGTCGAATCGCTGGTATGCCATCCCGCGTCAATGACGCACGGCTCTATCCCCAGAGATATTCGCGAAGCGCGCGGCCTCACCGACACGCTGCTGCGTTTATCGGTCGGCATCGAGGATGTAGAAGACATCCTGGCTGACCTGGAATATGCGCTGGCTTTCCAGGGTGTACACTAGTGCAAGCAGGCAGGTTTTGTTACATTTGTGTCTGCCAAACGATGTAATAAAAAGGATAGACGCTGCTTGCTAGAAAGCTAAAGCTACGATATATGAGCTTATCAGGCAATTTCGTTCGTTATATATAGTAGGAGCGGCCCGCGCGGTCGCTCTGGCTCAAGTCTATTACAATTGTTATTGTTTCTATGTGGGCGCGATTTATCACGTCCCTACATCATGTATGTATAGCCAGGAGGCACGTGCTACAATGGCACATTTCCCGATTCCTCAACAGCATATTCGCAAGGGGGCGCTCGCGCTGGTCAGCGTATTGATAGCCATGCTCCTCCTGAGCGCCTGTGGAGGCGACCCCCAGGCGCAGCAGCAAGCAAATCAAAGTAAAACTGCTTTTGATAATGAAATCTCGCATGCCCAGAGCATCGGCATTCCAGTCTCAATGCTGGAGCCAATCATCGGCCAAGCGGCGGCATTAGATAGCACCAGCGCGCCTCTGGGCATTTTCAATGATCAACCCGTTACTAATTACAATACAAATCTCGCACAGCGCTATCAGATGCTTACCCTGGAGATAAAAGGGCTGGAGGCGCAGGGGACACAGCAACTTGACTACCAGGCCAGCCAGGATTTACAAACCCTGGCCACTGCCCTGGCCGTGCGCCAGAGCCAGAACTTCATCGAGGCGAAAACCTTTGCCAATCAATTAACCGATTACCAGGCCCAACTTGCGAAGGCCCAATTTCCTAAAGACTACATCCTGATCAGCCAGGAAGCGAGAAGTTCGACAGAGGCGCTCCATTTGATGGAACCCGCCTATGCTGATCTTACCTCCTTGCAACAGGTTATCAAGCAATTGCAGGCATCGCACCTGGACACCACAGCCCTCAACCAGCAGGCGCAGGGCGACCTGCAGACCTTCCGCGGCGCGAGCAGGCCGAACGATTTTTCGCAGCTCATCGACCAGATCAACACACAGCTGCAGGAAACAACGGTGTACTCAATTCAGGCCATTCCTTTTGTGGGCGCGGCCAAACTCAATCAATTCAGCGCTGATATCAGCCAGCTTAAGAGCTATGGAGTCAATACCTCCACCTACCAGCAGCGCCTCACAGCCGATCAGCAGGCGCTCACCAATGCTAAGAATGTCAGTGACTTCCTGAAGCTTTCAGCGCAAATTGATAATGATACAGCGTCTATCCAGTTCCCACTGGTGCAGGGTGAGGCAAATTACCTGTTGAAGCAGTTCCACCAGGAAGTCACCAGTTGGGGCAAAACACATCAATACCATGATGCCTATGATGGAGGCGCATACAATCTGGATTATGAATATGACCAGCAGGGCATTGGTTCCGATGCGGATGCAGCGGTGCAATCGTCACAAACCCTGGATGACTACCAGTCTGACGTTGACTTGCTGAACAACGATATCCTGCTCCTGCATGCGATGGAAGCTGACTACAGCGACAAAACCCCCTGGAATAAGCAGCACGTGACCGATATCAGCCTGATGCAGCATTACGGTGTTTATGGAGCCAGCTCGGGTCCGGTGCTCGTCGTCTCGCTGATTGAGCAAACCCTGCGCTACTATAACAATGGGAAATTAGTGCGGTCATTCCAGGTCGTTACCGGCCAATACTTAAAGCCATCACCGCCTGGATTCTGGAGCATCTTTTTGCGAGAGCATCCAACCGAATTCAAATCAAGCGAACCACCGGGCTCGGCATTCTGGTATCCGCCAACTCCTATCCAGTACGCCATGGAATACCACGCCGGGGGCTACTTCTTCCATGATAGCTGGTGGCGTGGTACCTATGGTTCGGGAATGAACTTCCCGCATAGCGACCCCTCTTCTCCCTATGGCACCACGACATTTAATGATAATGGTAGCCATGGTTGTATCAACATGAACCCCAACGATGTAGCGTGGCTATATTCACAGATTCCCTGGGGTACGCCGGTGATCCTGTATTAGGAAGGCTACCAGGGCGACAGTTTTCCAGGGCGGGGGCAAGCCCCGCCCCTACCATACACGCGCTTCGCAGCCAACGCCTATTACCGTTTGACAGTTCTGTCGGACTTCTGCTATAATCCATAGGCACTCAGTCCGACGAACTGTCGGCATTTTTTGTACACTCGCCCATCCCATGTGAAGGGGCCAGGTGTCTCATGTTTCGGGGAGGTCACAACTCACATGCCCAATAATGCCGCTGCCAAAAAGCGCATGCGCCAGGAGCAGAAGCGCCGCTTGCACAACCGTAGCATAAAATCACTTGTTAGAACACAGGTAACGAAGGCTCGCACCGCCATAACCTCGGGAGAGAATGCTGAAGACGCTGTACGCAATGCCGTCAGCGAACTGGACCGCGCGGCTAAAAAAGGGGTTATTCATCGAAATAATGCTGCTCGCCGCAAATCGCGTTTGATGAAGCAGTTCAACGCAACAAAATAGGTTCATGCGTCGTGAGCCGCCGCATTCAATCGACCAGCACAGGCTGCGACCGTAGACACGACACGCACAGGAGATTGTAGAAGAATGGCTGACAAACAAGTTATCATAAAGCCAGCAGGACATGGGTTACTGACGGCTGTGGAAAATACCCAGCTGCGCCGGGATATACCAGAAATCCAATCCGGCGATACCGTTCGCCTGCAAGTAAAAGTTGTCGAGGGGAGCCGCGAACGTCTTCAGCCCTTCGAGGGGGTCGTTATGCGCCTGCGCGGCGGCGGAGTCAATCGCAATTTCACCGTGCGCCGCATCACACATGGCGTCGGTGTGGAGCGTACATTCCTGCTCCACTCTCCCCGCATCGAGAAAATCGAGGTGCTGCGCCACGCCAGGGTGCGCCGCAAGCAATTATATTACCTGCGCGGCCTGACCGGTAAGGCCGCCCGCTTGAAAGAACTGCGTCCGACAACTGCCAAAGAAGCAGCAGCCAGGGAAGCCGCCAGAGCGGCAAAGGTAGCAAGCGTTGCAAACACTACCAGCAGCAGTGAAAGTGATAACGCCTAAATATACCCCGACCATAGAGGAAGAAATGGCCCTGCTCAGTCAGGGCTATTCCTTTATAGCTGGACTCGATGAAGCCGGGCGCGGCTGCCTGGCCGGCCCTGTCGTGGCTGCGGCTGTCATTCTCCCACTCGACAATGCCACATGTGAAACACTCTTGAGCGGCGGCGTGCGTGACTCCAAACAACTCACTCACCATGCACGAGAGAACCTGTACGATGTGATTATGCAGCATGCTGTGGCCACAAGCGTCGGTATAGGCTCGGTTGAACTGATCGACGAACGCAACATCTTACAAGCTACAAAGTACGCCATGTGTGCAGCGATTGAACAACTCCCTACGCAGCCGCAGGCGCTGTTGCTGGATGCTCTGCTGCTGCCCAACGTGTCGCTGCCACAGCGCCCCATCATCAAGGGCGATGCGCGCTGCCTCTCAATCGCGGCCGCGTCGATCATCGCCAAAGTGACACGTGATCGCCTGATGTTGCAACTTGACAGGCAGTACCCCGTCTATGGCTTTGCTCAGCACAAGGGCTATGGCACCGAGTCCCACCTGTCAGCGCTGCGTGCGCATGGAGCCTCACCCGTCCATCGCCAGAGCTTCGCGCCGGTGCGCGAACTGTATAGCCTATTTGAAGCCACTTGATTTTGCCTTTTTCTTATACCCTTTCTTCCCACATATGCTATACTCTGTCCAAATCAGCTCCCGCGCATCCGCCG
>DATGGW010000366.1:0-7801 GCA_035308345.1 Ktedonobacteraceae bacterium
TGGCAGGAGCCTACTTCTTCGTTTGGGCCGTTCTCTCACCTCGCTGGCACTGGGTCGCAGTTGGCTTCCTCCCCGTTACCACCTTCGCTACATTGATGGGGATCTCAACTATCTTGCATTGGGATCGCTTCAATCATGGC
Source organism: Ktedonobacteraceae bacterium (assembly GCA_035308345.1). Taxonomy (GTDB): domain Bacteria; phylum Chloroflexota; class Ktedonobacteria; order Ktedonobacterales; family Ktedonobacteraceae; genus CF-113. The sequence continues at coordinate 141 of DATGGW010000366.1, forward strand.
AGTGTCGCCTTCTGGACATGGGTGGTCCTCTACTTCACCACGCCTTTCCTCGTCCCGGCAGTGTGGTGGCGCAATAGGAAGATGGACCCAGGCATACTGGACACCGGGGACCCGCTGGTGCCAGCGTGGGTGCGTTGGATCATCGGCATCCTGGGCGTGGGAGCGATTCTCACCGGTCTCCTGTTCTTCTTGCAACCCGACTTTATGATCGGGATCTGGCCGTGGAAGCTTACACTGTTGACGGCACGAGTTATGGGGACGATGTTTGCGCTCGCCGGAGCCGGCGCGGTCTGTATCGCGCTCGATGCCCGCTGGAGTGCCGTGCGCATTGCCTTCCAAAGCCAAATGATCGCGCTGGTGCTGGTAGTGCTTGCTATTATCTTCTCATGGGGCAACTTTCATCAAGCGAATCCGCTCACCTGGGTCTTTGTGGCAGGGATGCTTTTCCTTCTGGTAGCCAGTCCCCTGTTCTATCTCTGGATGGAGAGAAACCGCAGGAGATTGGCGACCGGCAGTACCAGCAGCTAACGAATGCGAAAGAGAAAACTCTACCGCGACCAATGGGGTGAGTTAGTCCTGAGTTAGGCCCATTGATAAGTGTCTCAATATGAGCGTCTTTTTATCGAGTCAGCGCGCCGGGCGCCAGGAGCAATCCAGGATGACAACTACTGTATCCCCACCGAAAAAGTACAAACCTGTCCCTTTTATCAAAGGGAAGCCAGTTGTTGGGAATTTACTAGAGTTCGCCAGAGATCGCCTGAATTTGCTACAGCGCATGGCAGATCAAGGCGATGTGATCGGCATGCGTTTTGGACGAATTCCTGCTATTCTGTTCAACCGGCCGGAGGATATCCAGAGCATTTTAGTTGAACACGCTTACGACTTTGATAAGGGTGATCTGATCCACCATGTTTTTCGTCCCCTCATCGGTGATAGTATTTTCAGCAGTGAAGGGGATTTCCACCGCCGGCAGCGCGAGCTGATGGATCCTTCTTTCCAGCCCCATACAATCTCCAACTACGCTGAAAGTGCGGGGTTTTACGGTGAGCAGCTCCAGCAGACCTGGGCTGAGGGCGCGACCATCGATATCCATCAGCAGATGGCCAGCCTGTCCATGAGTATTCTCGGGAAAGACCTCTTCGACGCTGATGCGTTGAGCGAAACCGACGAACTGGGCGCGGCGATCACCATGATGCTCGAGTATGCCGCACGAGCCATTTCGCGTTTTCTCCCTATCCCCTATAGCTGGCCCGTCCCGCTCCATCGACGCACATATAAAGCTGTCGCGCGCATACGCAGAGACACTCAGCGTTTTATCGACGAACGGAGAGCGAAACCCGGAGAGCGCACCGACCTGCTCTCACTACTGTTGCAAGCGCGTGACGAGGGTGACCAGCCGATGAGCAATGAGCAGTTGATGACCGAATGCCAGGGCCTGTTTGCCGCAGGGTACGAAGCTATGGTCACCGCTCTGAGCTGGAGTTGGTACTTGCTCTGCCAGCACCCGGAGATCTACACAAAGCTCCAGCAGGAAGTTGATGGTGTCCTGCAGGGCCGTACTCCCACGTATGCCGACCTGGTGAGCCTGCCCTCTTGCCTGCACGTTTTCAAGGAGAGCTTGCGTATCTTCCCGCCTGCTTTTGCCTTTTTCAGACAGGCGCTACAGGATGTGGAGATCGATGGCTATCTTGTTCCTAAAGGCCGATTGGCCTTTATCGTCCCCTACACCTTGCACCGGCGTCCGGATTATTTTCCTGAGCCGGAGAAGTTCGACCCCGAACGATTCTCCCCCGAACGCGAGAAACTGCTTCCGCCCAATGCGTTCTTGCCCTTTGGGGCAGGTTCACGCACCTGCATTAGCAAGCATTTCGCGCTCATGATGGGTCCACTGCTGCTTGCGACATTTGCCCAGCGCGTCACATTTCACCTGCTTCCCGGCCAGCGCATTGTGGCCGATCCCATCGGCCACCTGACCCTATGTCCGAAAGGGGAGGTCAAAGTAACCGTGAGAAGAAGATAGCCGGAGCCTGGCGCTAAAGTGATGTCGGTACCGACTCTCCCTAACAAAGAGACAACGAGCAACTTATGCCGTGAGTCGCACAGGGAAAAATATCAAGGAAGCCGAGCGGGGGGTAAAGGGCATGGATAGGATCAGTGTGACTCAGCCGGGTCACAGCGAGATTGCAAGCTCGACTTCCTTAATATTCAGTGTACTTGTGCGTGCAACAAGCAAGATGTGTATCAAAGTGTATCAGCATGTAGTTATGTGAATGTCGAGAGCGATCACTGCGCCCTCCTGATCACGCCCGCCGTCGCCTTGATTTTGGGAGCAGCAGGACGGCAATAACAATCCCAGCAACCAGGCCGCCGATATGATCGGTGATGCCGATGCCGGCGACCGAAAAGCCAAAGACCAGGTTCAGGCCAAGCCAGAAGATCCAGTTGGTGATGGCTCCTGTGCCATATGCTCCGAGCGCGCGGCGATTGACAATATAGAAAACGCCGAGCGCGCCGAAGACGCCGAAGATGGCTCCCGATGCGCCCGCTGCGAGAGCATCTGGTTGTAGAAAGTTGGTTGCAATGCCACCGACAATACCAGAAACTAGGTAGATCACCAGGTAGCGCCATTTCCCGTAAAAAACCTCGACGGCGGGGCCAATGAAAAACAGCGAGAGCATGTTCAGGCCGATGTGCAGCAGGTTGAAGTGCAGGAACATAGCCGTGAAAATGCGCCAGAATTGTCCTTGAGCCACAAGCGGGCCGTACTGCGCTCCGACATTAAGGAGGTCTAACTGGCCCTGCGCGGTCGTGAAATCGATTGTTTGAAAAATGACTACAAGAATCGCGAATACTAAAATGTTGATCGCTATCAGGATGTTAGTCACGAAGCGTGGATTCTGGCTCATCCAGAAGCGCGTGCGGATCATCTGGCGCTGCATGTTGGTGCGGTTCCAGTTTGGCGCCTGGTCGCGCTCTATATGCGGGTTATCTTGATCTGTTGGCGGGGCGGTGATGCCGGGCATAGTTGCCCCGTTGCCGTTGTAGCCGGGTTTGGTCACTTGCTCGACGGGCGGGAAGCAGTTCGCAAAAGCGCCTCCATAGGAGAGACGAGAGGCGCGCGAGCGCGCCAGTCCCGCGTCGTAATCCTGTCCGTTGATGCGCAGCAGGTAGGCGCGCATAGCATGCGCGTAGGCGTTTGCCGGGTCCTCGCTAATGACGGATTCCAGGCTTTGCAGAGCGCGGTCATAGCTGCGATCGAGCAGGTTGAGCAGCGCCTGTGCCATGTTATAGGCGGCGCCGCCCTCGGGCTGCAGTTCCTGCACTTTCTTGCATGCCATAAAGACCACACCATACGCGCCAAGCGCGAGGTTGGCTTCTGCCAGCCCTATATGAATATCGGGATTATCAGGTTCTATTTGAGCGGCATGCGCGTAGGCGATGGCGGCATCGCGACCCTGGCCCTGCGCAAGCGCCTGTTTGCCGCGTTCAATGTAGGTTTGTGCATCGGTTTGAGCTTCCAACAGCTTATCCTCCCAATAATATGTAACGAGATAAGTGCAAGTAATAGTTCAGTGCCTCGAAAAAAGGCCAGCTGTTTAATCGTGCTCTTCGCGTGAGCTATTTTAGAGATGTGACAGAATGATCTCCCACAGGTATTACGTTATAGGAAGATAAGAGTTGTGCCAGCCACTCTAACTTGTAGGGAGATTATACCGTATTTTTGTGAGTAACGCTATTTTCTGTCTTATGGCGTCTCTCTAAAGCATGCATAGCACACATTGACGCCCACCCGCTGCCTCTGTATACTCACCAGTGAACCCGTTAATCCCCTATAAGGAGCGTTACTATGAACCTCGGCAAAGCAATGCGTCTGAAACGACTGATTGAGCCGCAATATGGCTCCTGCATCATCTGCGCGCTCGATCACGGCATGACCTCGCCAAATTTCCTGGATGGCCTGTTTGATACACGCGGGCGCGCGCGGGAAGCCATTGCAGGCGGCGCGAATGTCTTCATGCTTGGGCGCAGCATGGCCAGGCAGGTCATGAGCGAGTTTACCCCTACCACTTCGCTGGCTCTGATGCTTTCTGCTTCGGCGGCTGGTCGACCCCAGGGCGCGGTGGTGACGCCTATTGGTTCAGTGGAAGAGGCGCTGCGGCTGGGCGCGGACGCGGTGGTAGTCTATGTCGCGCTGGCGGGCGAAAACGAAGCGGAAATGATCCAGTATGCCTCAGAGATTGGCGAAACCTGCGAAAGCCGGGGCGTGCCTTTCATTGCTGAAGCCGAATTTCCTGATGCCTACCAGACACTGACCGAAGCTGGCTCAACCTACGGGGCAGAGTATTTATTGCGCAATGCGCGCCTGTGCGTTGAGTTGGGAGCAGATATCGTCAAAGTCAACTGGAGCGGCGACCAGTCGTCGTTCGAGAAAATCGTCCGCGCCGCTAATGTGCCGGTGGTAGTGGCCGGTGGCACGCTGGTCTCCGACGAAGAACTGCTGACACGCATGCAGCAGGCTGTGGCTGTCGGGGCGATTGGTTGTTCGGTTGGCCGCAATATCTTCCAGCATCGCAATCCGACCGCGATTACGCGCGCGGCGTTTTCTTCGGCTTGAGCATGGCGCATGGACGCGGCCACATGGTGCGCGCTATCCTTGAAGGCACCGCCTATGGTTTGAAGGATAATGTTGATCGCAAGGAACAGATGGGGCTGCATCCCCGGCAAATTCGAGCCGTTGCCGGTAGAGCGCGCGGGCGTTTATGGCTGCAGATCAAAGCGGATGTAACAGGCAAACTGGTCAGCGTCCCGCGCGAGCTGGAGACGACCGCGCTGGGCGCAGCCATGCTGGCAGGTGTCGCCGCAGGGTTGTTTGGCAGTTTGCAGGAGGCCGCCAGCGCAGCCGTTGATATTGCCTCTTATGTCCAACCGAATGCGGCGCATCGCCAGGCGTATGACGATGCCTACGCGCTCTATCGCGCTGTTTATGATAGTTTGCAAGAACCTTTCCGAAAGGCGGCGAAACGATGACTGGCGCAACTTTTCCACTCGATCCCGTCGATCTACCGGCATTGAAAGGCTGGTTGGCGGCACAAGACGACCCGCAGGGTATGCTGCGCCCTGTGGAAATCGCTGAAATTCTAATCGGCCCCAGTGCGCTGCTGGATTTACCGGCTGTCTTGCAGCGCGCTGGCATAGAGAAGGGCGCGAATGTAATGCTGGTTATGGATGAGACTCCTATGCTGCGCGATGACGTGGATCTGAAAGCTTTTGTGCGGGATCTGCTCTATGTCGCCGGATATCAGGAGTCGACGTACCACCTGGAAGATGACGAATATGAGCAGGCGCATGCCGATTTTGAAGGTGTGGAGGGCGCTGTCTGGGGACTGGAAGAGGGATATCTGGGAACACCGGCTACGGCCATCATCGCGCTTGGTTCGGGAACCGTGACGGATATCGCCAAACACGCCGCCTATCTCTATGACCAGCAGCATCCGGACAGGCCGCGCATGGTGTATGTTTGCTGCCCGACCGCCAATTCAGTTACCGCGTATGCCGCCAATATGGCCGTGCTGCTCAAAGACGGCGTCAAACGCACTATCCCTTCGCGCTATCCTGACGCTGTTGTGTGTGATCTGCGTGTGCTGTCTTGCGCGCCCAGGGCCATGACCCTTGCAGGCCTGGGCGACTGCTGCGCTCGCTTCGTCGCCTATGGTGACTGGTATCTCGCCAGCGCGCTTGGCCTGGTCGATTATTACAGCGAAGTCCCGCTGGCACTGCTCGACAACCTGGACATTATTTTGCTGGAACACGCGCTGGGTATAGGGCAGCGCACTTATGCTGGCGAGGCAGTGGTGATGCGCGCTTTGCTTCTGGCAGGCATTGCCCAGTCCATCATCAATATGTCGGCCCCCATCTCCGGTACCGAACATGTCATTTCACACGTTTTAGATATGATCGCCGACCACAATCGGCGCAGCCTTGCTCTTCATGGCGCGCAGGTGGGCGTTGCCACGCTTACCGCCGCCGGACTCTACCAGCGTTTCCTCGATAACTTTGACCCGGCCGCCGTCAATATCGATACCTGCTATCCCTATGACGAACAACTACAACGCCATATTCGTCACATCTTCCGCGCGATTGACCCCACGGGCGCGATGGCGCGGGAATGTTGGAGCGATTACAGTAAGAAACTGGCCCTGTGGCGAGAGAATCGCTCGCGGTTTGAACGATTTTGCGCAAACTGGCAGCAGGAATATCGTCCTAAATTGGCCTCGCTGGTGCGTGCCCTGGAGATCGTGAAGCGTATTCTTGAGCAGGCAGGCGCGCCGCTCACCATCCAGGCATTGGAGCCACCCATCAGCCAGCGAGAGTACGATTTCGCGGTGGACAACGGGCATTTTATCCGGCAGCGTTTCGTGCTGGGCGATTTGTTGTATTTTCTGGGGTGGGAGTGAGACCAGGATACCAGCACGATAAACCAGGGCGGGAGTGGCCGCAGAGCGGCGAAGCCCGGCCCCGCCCGTACCCTGTACGGTGGGGTGTCGCGTTCGTGTAGGGTAGGTGCGCGGGCTTGTCCCTGCCCGGGTCGCTCGATGTAAAATAATGAAATTCGCCATCTCTTGACAGGGGAGCAAATACATTGGAAAATGTATATCGTGCAGAAGAGGAAAATTGTTGTACGCGCCATGCGAATTTTTCAGTAAATTGTATGCAAACTTGTGCTTCATAGAGCGTTCGTTATAGAGAGAGGATTGGTGGGGAGTATTCATTGGAAACTCTCGCTGGTGGAGCTGGCGCATACGATCTATTTGGGTTGGATGGTAGAGGTTGTGGAGGAGAAAACACAAGTATGATTTTTGCGATATAATCTGTTATAACCAGAAATTAGCCAGAAGGCCACTATGCAACACCACCAGCAAAACATATCCACAGCGCAATCGCCATTAAACTTGAATGGCGCAACAAACGGCAGACAATTTGCAGGTTTGCCAGCAGATTTTCAGGAGGTAACTCGCGCTGCTGAACTCGCGCGCCTGCGTCAGGGCGTGATGCACGCGCGCATTCGTCATTTTTACTGCACCCTGGAAGAGTCATTTGATCCCACTTTGCGCGGGGTCGCGTTTGTCGTTGGCACAGGCACGGGTCGGCCCAATGAGCCAGGGCGCGTAATCGATGTTTCGCCTGCGGCTCAACGCCTGGGCGTCAGCCCCGGCATGCCGCTGCGGCGCGCCTATCGCATTGCGCCGCGCGCGCGCTTTCTGCCCGCTTCCTATGACCGTTATCAACCTGTGCTGCACCAACTGCGCGAGCGCTATCGCGCCTATTCACGCATCATCGAAACCATTCCCATGTCCGATGCATTCATTGATTTACGCGGCTGCGAACTGCCTATCGATTCGCCAGTTTCGCTGGCCGAGCGCCTCTGCGCGGAGATTGCGGAGTTGGGGCTAACCGCCCTGATCGGCATTGCCAATGGCAAGGCTGTGGCTGAACTGGCCGCGTTATTGAGTCGCAAGGATGGCCGAGAAGGAGTTCTCTATATTCCTCCTGGTCGTGAAGCGTCTTTTGTGCAGACGCTGCCGATTTCTCTGTTGCTGCAAGTGCGTACGGCGGGCGCGGGTTTGCCTGGCCTGTTTCCTGAACTTGGCGAACATGATAGC
>DATGGW010000367.1:0-2946 GCA_035308345.1 Ktedonobacteraceae bacterium
CGCAGTTGCGCCATGATCTCCCGTGCCACCTGACGTATCTCTTCCATATCATCACCGAGATGAGCGTCGATCCCAAGAGCCGAAAGACGCGTGCGCAGCAGAGATTGAAAGAAGATGACCGTAAGCCAGCGGGGAGACCAGAGAAAGAGCGCGGTCAGATAAAAGGGCGTCAGGGGCGTGCCCAGCGCTCGCAGGGCCAGCAGCCCTTCACGAATGGCCTGAACCAGCATCACCACTTTACCGCGCGACTGCGCAAGCTGCGCGCTCCCCCCGGTCATCATGACCGCGACGATGATGATACCCATATCCATGATCGCGTGGGTTTTCAACCATGTTTGCATATCGGGACTCAGCTTCACGGTAAAGCCTGCCTGTTTGAAAACAGCCGCGAGCTGGCGCAGACGCGGCGTCATACGGCCATCAACTTCGCCCAGCATTGTCGGAACCGGGCGAAGGGTGATATAATGCACGACATCTCCTTTGCGTACACCACCAACGGCAGGAAAACCCGGAAGGACGCGTTGTGGATCAAGCTCCTCACATTGCCGCAGGTCAGCCGGATTGCTGAGCAGAAAGAGCAGGGTGGGAATCTCATGATTGGCTGCGAGGACGGGTAAGATAGAATGAAGCTGGTTGAGCCGTACGGTAACGATGACAACATCATATCTATCGGTTGGAGCCAGTTGTTCAACGACAGCCACCCGGGTTGTCGTCTTTTTTCCAGTGAATGCATTTTCAAGCTGAATACCATGTGCGCGCAACGACACCGCCCGTTGCCCTCGCGCCAGCAGCGAGATGTTGTGTCCCACCGCCTTTAGCCTGGCGGCATAGACACTGCCAATAACACCTGCCCCATAGACCAGAATATCCATAGTTCGTTCTCTTTCTTTTTTCTTGCTTGAGATATATCCTCAAAAGCGGCGCAGAGCCAACGCGCCGTTGCAAAAAAAGCGTAACCGATGGTACAATGAGCGTCAACCAGCAATGGAACGAAACGTGTTGCCTATGCGACACAGAAGAGGAAAGTGATGCAAAAGTTCGATGACGTTGAAGATCTGAGGGTTCGTCGCACGCGCAAACTGCTCACGCAAGCGTTGATCGAAGGGACAGTGGAGAAAGGGTTCGCGGCCCTCACCGTGCGTGATATTACCAGGCGTGCAATGGTGAACCGCTCGACGTTTTATCGCCACTACCTTGATAAATACGATCTGCTCGAACAACATCTCAATGAGATATACGAGGTGTTAGAGGAGGGAGGGATCATAGGGGAGGGTCGTCCTGAAGGAAACATCGATGAAGAAATCATCGAGCTATTCAAGCAGATTCAACAGTTTCCCGACTTTTACCGCGTGATGCTGGGCCCGCAGGCGGACGCCTTTTTGAGCCAGCGCTTTCGCCAACAGACGCAGCAGCGTGTTCTTGCGTACTACCATCAGACGTTCCCTGAAGCCGCATCTGATCCCGATACACTGCCGCTTGACCTGAAGTTCACCACGATTGCCTCGGCTGGATGTAGCGCGCTTGGTTGGTGGCTGGAGCAGGAGCGGCCCTCTACGCCTGAAAAGTTTGCCCACTGGCTGCGACAACTAAGCTATGATATCTCGATCTCTACGCTCAAGCCGAAAAAATGAGATCCCTCATTGATGATTCATGTTCCCTCTCATGAACACTGAAACGTATCGTTGTTTTCCGTTCGACTGCACCCCAGAGGCCGTGTACGTCCAAGATTACTCATCTTTTTTTCCTTTTCAATCACCTTTGACTGACTACTAGGCTGTGACCCCAGTGTGGCCGTCGGGCAGGCGCAGCGGGCAGGCGTGAGGATGCTGAGCAAAGCTGAGGTCTTGCAACAGGCCGACTTCGTGCTGCTGCTCGCTGCGCATTCTGTGGGTGCAAGCGAGATAGCGATGCGCATCGGCGCGCGAGAAATGCGCTAACTCAAATCGACTGCCTATCTGGTGAACTGTACAGGTGGCCGTGTGATCGACGAGGCGGCCCTGCTCGAGCGCCGCGAGCAAGGTCGCCTGGCGGGGGCAGCGCTCGATGCCTTCAGCCAGGAACCTATCGCGGGCGATCCTGTCTTGCGGTGTCTCCTCGCACATGAGCGCGTGATTGCGACCCCGCATTTAGGGGCCGCGACCAGGGAGGCCCAGGCGCGCGTAGCGACGGAGCTTGCCAGGAATGTCGTCTCGGCGCTGCGTGGCGACACCCTCATCGGCGCCATCCTGCCCTCGTTCCCACCTATGGCTCCTTCTTAGCCAGATGGTGCTACTGGCTTTGCACATAAAGTCGGCAGGGTGCCCGTCATGCACGTATTGTATGCTGCATGAGTGTAGAATACGGGTATAACGAGCCGCTTTTCGGACTTTATGTGCAAAGCGGGTGCTACTCAAGCATCGTCCTTCCACACCACGTTTCATCCTCATCATCTGACTTATGATACCTCTCATGCAGCTGTTTTATCTATGCTATGATGTGCAGAGTAGGGCAGGGAGATCATCCGGTGCTCTCTGCTATGGCTGGCATGCATACCAATTGTGAGGGACAAGCAAAAAGAGATGAGTTTCGCTGACCACATTCTGACTGAGAACCTGGAACGACTGCGCCAGCGCCTGCTGTTCCACCCGCTCTGGACGGGTATCGAGCAGGGCACCCTGCCACGCGAGACGCTGCGCGTCTTTGCTCTGCAAGACTGGTGGCTGGTGCGTGAAGCCTATCGCCTCGATGCGCTGGCCGTGGCCGCGATGCCCGACCTGGAACTGCAAGACCTTCTGCTCGCTAAACTCGTGCCCAAGATCGGCGGCTACCAGTTTCTCCTGCGCTTCGGTGAAGCGCTGGGCCTCTCGCGAGCCGAGTTTGACGCGGTGGAGCCGCTAGCGGGCTGCATGGCGCTCACGAATTTCTTCTACTGGATGCTCGCCTACGGCTCGGTCCCGGAGAAAATCG
>DATGGW010000368.1:0-8522 GCA_035308345.1 Ktedonobacteraceae bacterium
ATGCGCGAAACAGAGCCTGCGCCAGCTTAAAGGCGATGCCCACACCGCACAAATAGCGTTCGCTATAGGTGCAATCCGGTCGCCAGGGATTAATCATAGCATACGCCTGCGGAAGTGGTTCAGGCGGGTGATGATGGTCGGTGATGATGATATCGATGCCGAGCGTTTTCGCATACTCTACCTCTGCGACATCCGAACTGCCACAATCGGTGGTGACGAGCAGCGTTGTCCCACTGGGTGCGATTTTGTCTAACGCCTCTTTGCTCACGCCTCGCGCATCCTCGATACGCTGCGGGATGAAGTAGTCCAACGGTGCATCTGGATGTTTGAGGTTGCGTAGTGTACGCATCACCAGCGCAGCGGAGGTGACGCCATCGGCGTCGAAGTCACCGAAAATGGTGATGTGCTCGCGGTCGGCCAGGGCGCGCTGGATGCGTGCGAGCGCCTTATCCATATCGATCAGTAGGAGCGGATCGGGAATCTCGTCAAAACGCGCCTCCAGAAAACGCCGCATCCCTTCAGAAGTGGTCATACCGCGATTATAGAGCAACTGCGCGTGTAATGCCCCGATACCCGCTCTGCTGTACTCCTCAAATTGTGCCTTGCTAAGCGGTTCGTAACTGCCCCAGGATGCTGCTACAGAATCCACGTGCCTATCCTTTACATCGCTTGATGTAGGGACGCGATTTATCGCGTCCTCCAACTTAATGCCATCTCTGTGCTGCGTACCATCCCCGATATGGATGCGATCAATCGATCCCTCCTAATCAGGCAAAAGCCGTAAAAAGACCTCGTTTCCTAGCAAGCGGCCGCGTTTGCTCAGGCGCAGCCAGCCATCTTCTTGTTCGAGCAGGCCCGCTTCTTCCACCACGCGCAAGCGGTTGCCCGCGAAGCTGGTGAATGGTGCGGCGAAACGCTCTTCAAAGGTGGGCAGATGCAATCCCTGCGCTGTGCGTAAAGCTAAAAAGGCGGTCTCCGACATCTCCTGCGCGCGCCCGACAATCTCGCTCTCCACCACGGGCAGTTGTCGTTTTTTCAAGAGATTGACGTATTGCTGTGGGTCGCGTTCGTTCGAGAAACGTTTGCCTGCGAAGAACGAGTGCGCCCCGGCTCCCATACCAAGGTAGGGCAGGTTGCGCCAGTAGGTTAGATTATGGCGGCTCTCATGTCCCGGCAAGGCCCAGTTCGATATTTCATAGTTGATATAACCCGCTGCCTGCAGACGTTCGTCGGCATATTCATACATATCGGCGCACAGGTCATCGTCGCCGGGAATGATGCGCCCTTCCTGCGTCCAATCGTAGAAAGGTGTGCCTTCCTCGATAATCAGAGAATAGAGCGATAGGTGTTGCGGGCGCAGCGCCAACGCCTGCTCAAGCGTCTCCTGCCAGTGGCGCATACTTTGTCCGGGCAAGCCAAACATGAAATCCAGGTTGATTGAGGTGAAGCCTGCCGCGCGCGCATGGCTCAGCGCCTGCGTGATCTCTTCCGGCGTATGGATGCGCCCCAGCGTTTTGAGCAACTGCGCGTCGAAGCTCTGCGAACCAAGACTGAGGCGATTAACGCCGGTCGCGCGCAGTCCCTCCAACTGCTCGAGACTGAGCGTGCCAGGATTGGCTTCCAGCGTGATTTCGGCATCTTCGTCGAGCGTGAAAGCCGCGCGGCAAGCATTCAGCAGGCGCGTGACCTGCGCGACCGTGAGCAGGCTGGGCGTGCCTCCTCCAAAGAAGACGGTGCGCGCCCGGCGCGCGCCGCCACCAGCCCGCCGGGCCAGTTCCCCGGCCAGGGCAATTTCTGCAAGCAGGGCGCGCGCATAGGGTTCGCGCAATGGCAGCATGCCGGCGTAGGTATTGAAATCGCAATAATAACAACGTGTGTGGCAGAATGGAATGTGCAGGTAAAGAGAGACAGTTTCTAAAAGCTCTTGAATGGGTGATGCGTATTGTTGGTAACGTTCAGATACGCTTGTCGTCATAGTTAGTCCTGGATTAAGGCCGTCCAGGGCGACCACGAGGGCCGCCCTCCGTATGAACTTCCTTCGCGCGCGCTAGCTCGTGGGCGGGGTCGGTGCGGCGGGCGCGGCGGCTGGTAGGATCGATGTAGGCGGCAGATTATTCGGATCGGTCAGCATGGTAGTGTCAGGCTGCGTAAGCACATTGGTGGGAAGCGCCTTGAGTTCCAACAGCCAATCCTCCAACGCGTTGGTCTTGAGCGTTTGCAGCGTCGTTGAGACTATCGGGCGCGCCGGATCAATCGCCATGATTTGCACTATGCGGTACGTGCCGTTTTCCACCAGCACCGGGCTGATCTCATTGATAGTGCGCGCCGGGTTGAATATCCAGTTTTCTACTGTGGCCGTACCCTCGCTCTGCGCATATTGCCCGCGCGCCAGCCAGCCCAGATCGCCGCCGCTGCTAGCCGTACCCGAATCCTGCGATTTCGCTTTGGCGATGCTGCCAAAGTTGCTGCCGCCATCGGCCTGAAGCTGCTTCAGAATCGTTTTTGCGTTGGCCAGGGTGTCGATTGTCATGGAACGCGCCAGTACCTGGTAGGCAGGTGAAACGATCAGCGATGCCAGGTAGTTCTGCATATTAGTGCGGAGCAGATTGATAACCATCATCGACTGTATATCACTATCCGAGACGCCCATCTGACTCAGCAGATTATTGTAAGTGGTGGTAGCAGGCGTATTTGCTCGTAGATCGTTCATGGCCTGGTTCACCTGGCTGGCGGTCGGGTTGATCTTATTTTGCAAGGCCACACTCTGGTTCGCCAGCCACTCGCGAATAAGCTCATCATCCTGTAGCCAGGTCGCGCTGTCCGAAGCGATCTGTGATTCTGTAAAGAGCTGCTGTTCAAACGGGATGGTAGTCTGCGTCAGCGTAGTGATCTGATTGCTCAAGTCCGAGTGCTTACTCTGTGCATTCGTCAAATTTTTTTGCGCGGTTGTAAGCTGGCTTTCAAGATCTGTACGCTTCTGGCTTGGACCTTTTGGCAAAGCCTTGATCTCCGCGTTGAGTGTGTTAACCGTATTGGTATCAGTGCTGATGATCTGTAGCTCCGCTGCATCCTGTTTCTCTACCGCGACGCGCTGCGCTGTCAGACCGTTGCGACCGCTGATCTTGTTATTCTCAAGCAGTGTTTTCAGCGCAACCATCTTGCGAAATTCGGATTGCGGTATCTGGTGTCCATTAACGGTGGTAATCGGCTGTCCCGGTATGATGATGTTGTTATTGATCCAGCTTCCAAGCAGAACTCCAACCATTACAAGCACAATGAGCGCCGTAAATCCCCATACCACGCGGCGCTGGATCGTGATCTTTTCTTTGTGGGAAAGATGCGTTCCCCAGCCAAAAACAAGCGGCTTGCCATCGCGCTTCGCTTCTACGCCGTGCGCGGTCTGCCTGGAGTAACGCTTTGCTTTATTCGGGCGCGCCGGTCGCTGGTCGTTGGGCCGCCGCGTTGGCCGCTCTGTCTGACTTTTCATAGTGTTCCCTTCCTGCTCAAGACACTGGCTGGCATGCATATAACAGAGAAGCACAGCAAGAATGAATGATTACGCATCCCTCATCCTTACTGTGTTATGCATATGCGCCTGCTCCTACATGCCCCGTATGTGTTCCGCAGTGTAGGGCAGCAGCGCCATGTGCCGCGCTTGTTTGAGCGCGACGCTGAGACGGCGCTGGTGTTTCGCGCACGTTCCCGTTTTGCGGCGGGGTTCAATTTTGCCACGATCAGAGATGTAGCGTTTCATGAAACGGCTGGCGTCTTTGTAATCGATTTCACGCACGTGGTCGTGACAAAACTGGCAAATCTTGCGGCGTGTTGGCCGCTCGCTGCGCCCACCCGCCCGGTCGCGGCGTGGGCCGCCTGTTTCGGATCGTCTTTGCACGGACTGTTCTCCTCATCTATCCCCGGCTAGCATGCAAGATCATGCTAGCCGGGGTCTCAGGGTTACTCGTCCGGGAAGTCAGGCAGGAATGGATCCCCGCTGTCGCTGGAACCTGCACTATAGCCCTCGGAACCGCTCGATGCCGACTTGGAGTCCAGCATCTTCATATCGTTGGCAATCACATCAACCGCCGTGCGCTGCATGCCTTCTCTGTCGGTATATTTGCGCTGAGTAATGCGGCCTTCGATGTACACTTTCGAGCCTTTGTGCAAGTATTTCTCGCAGATCTCTGCGAGTTGTCGCCATGCAACAATATTGAACCATTCAGTCTCTTCTTTTCGCTCGCCCGAGCTCGTTTTAGTATACCGATTGACTGCGAGTGAAAACTTCGTGACAGGAGTGCCATCCGATGTGACCTGCAATTCGGGATCTCTTCCCAGATTCCCGATCAGCATAATTTTGTTGAGCATGGTGTCCGTATCCTTTCAGTAGGGACCCGATTTATCGCGTCCCTTATGACAGCTCCTATACCGTTACCGTCTGAACTTCCCAGGCGTGTTTTACAACGCTTCGATAGTCTCTTCTTCTTCAATAGCAGGTGGAATATACTCCATCTCCTCCGGGGAGAGTGCGATGGGCAGTTCATCTTCACTTTCGCTGCCGGCAGGAACTTCTTCCACGTCGGCTTCGACAGGAACTTCTGCTTCAGGGGCTGCGCTCGCGGCCTGGGCTGCGGCTGCAGCGCGTGCCTCACGCTCCTCACGTTCCTTCTGCGCAGACTTTGGATCGCGTCTGATGATGATATGCCGGAGTACTTCCTCGGTTACTTTGAGAGTACGGTCCAGTTCAGAAACGGTCTCAGGAGTGAGAATCATATCAATAAACACGTAGAAACCGTCGCGCTTGTGCTCAATGGGATAGGCCAGGCGACGACGCCCCCATTGATTGACTCGCACGACCTGACCGTCATGAATGGTGACGATCTGCTGGATGCGTTCTAGAATAGAGCTGCTTTGCTCTTCACTGACCTCGGGGTTGAGAATGAAGCCAAGTTCATAATCACGCCTCACGAAGCCACCTCCTTCCTCTGGGCTTGCTTCCGGTCAATCGCTCGCGAACTGGCTGGGCGACTGCCAGAGCAGGTGGAGCACCGGATAATTGCCGATGCATTGAACGTTTTTCTTTTTACATGTGCTTGCTCTCCTCCGCGGGAGACGCCTGCTCGACGCACCTGCCACCTCTGCGATGACGGGCGCTGAAAGCACCCCGCTATTATAACACTGTACATCCTATCTGACAATACGGCATTTTCAGATCATATATTCTGAAGACCTGTTCTTTTCCTCTATAAAAAAAGCGGAAATGCGCTATGCGCGCGTCGTTCTTTGTAACGCAGGATAGTCTTCTTTCGTTCGATTCATTGACAGAGGTCGATGTTTGGCGCATACTGTAGTCATTCGTCACCAACAAGTATCGTTGAGCGGGAATTTATGAAGCAGCAGCCTGGAGAGAACGCATCGCGCTCACTGCGCGCGCGCAGAACGCAACCTGCGCTTCCTGGGGTTACGCTATCTACAACACCAGTTACGACTCCGCAGCTACGCAACGGTACCGCGCCGCCACAGCCACAGTCGGCGGCGAAAAAACGACCCGCGCGCAGCGCCATGTGGAAGCTGCTCTCCCTCGGTTTGCTGCTCGCCTTACTCTATCTCGCACTCTACCCGCTTTTTGACGGCTCTATCCTCGACCATCAACCGGCCAGGCAGGCGCTGCTGGGCGCCTTTCCCTGGGTGAAACATCTCTACTGGACGGCATGGACGCCCCTTGCGCGCGCGCTTGGCCATATTGCCATCTTCAATCTAAACACCCCCGCTGGCTTTGCCAATCTCTTACTTGTGTGGCTGGCCCTGGCATTCGCCTTGCTACTCATGGCGGTGCGCGTTGGTCACACAGTGGCGCGCGAGCGACTTTTACCCGAAGACCTGCGCAAGCTGGGCTGGGCAATCATGCCTCTAACGGCTCTTCTAGCTCTCATTTTTCTGTTCGCCCCGGCGGTGCTGTTCCCGCAAGTGTTTCTCTACGGCCTGTATGGGCGCATGGTGACGGTCTACCATGTCAATCCCTATATGCCATCGCATGTCATCTTGCCAGCCAACCTGCTCTACGGCGTGATCTCCGCAGCCCATGTTGGGCCGGCGCCCTATGGTCCCGTGTGGATGGATTTGACGCTGTCAGTAACCTGGTTGGCCCGCGACAGCATAGCTAACCTGTTGATTGGCTTCCGCCTGCTTGCATTGCTGGCGCATCTTGCCAACGCCATTCTGATCTGGCGGATACTTGGACGATTGCGTCCGGAGAGACGCATTGCCGGTACTCTGCTCTATGCCTGGAATCCCGTGATTCTGCTGCTGGGCATTGCAGAAATGCATTACGAGCTGGTGGTGATCCTGTTTATCCTGCTGGCAGCATACTTCTACCTGCGCAGGGCATTTTTGCTGGGCTGGGTGTGTTTGCTGCTGGCTACGCTCATGAACGCGCTATGTCTCCTATTGTTGCCCCTCTTCTTACGCGCTCTCTGGAAGGAATCCCGCGTCATGCAGGGCGGAACGCGCGCGCTATGGTGGCTGTTGCTCATCGGACTTTCGGCGATTATCGCCGCGCTGGCTTATTATCCCTACTGGCCCGGCTGGGGTATAGCCGGTATAGACGCGCAGTTGCGCCAGGTGTTCGCTCCTGGCACGGCCATCAATTCGCTGGATGCAGCCATCCAACACCTGCATATAAACGCTCCGGCAGCCATCGCCTGGGTTGCTACTCCGCTTACCTGGACCATCGCAGCGGTTGTTGTGGTGGGAAGTCTGCTGCTTGGTATCTGGCTGGTCGAGAACCTGGAACTCGTCCTGCTCTTCGCAGCCTGGGTGCTGCTGGCAGCCTTCGCGCTCACCCCGCAGAGTTGGCCCTGGGGAGTGCTCCTGCCATTGACGCTGGCCATTTGCAGCAGCAGTGCCCGCACGATCCTGCTGGCGTTGTTGCTGGCGATGGGCGCAGCGCTCGCATACTACTACTGGCTGTGGCAAGATGTATGGACGAGCCAGGCTCTCGTAACTATTGGCCTGCCGCTCGTGATCTGGGGCTGGACGCTGTTCTTCGCCTCAACCTGGCGTATGACGCACGCCGGAAACTCCGGACAGGTTCCCACAGTCAGAACACCGGGCGGCCCGCGTCTTTCGCGTCCGTCCTGGCCGTCGCGCCCCGGCTGGCCGGGCCGGAAATAAGCAAAAAGACTATTGCCTTAACAGGCCAGGTATGCTATAATGCGTCTCGCATGCGGGGGTTCGCTCCTGAAACAGGCTACTCTGCGCCTTCGACGGAGCATCCAGGATGGATTGAAGCGCAATCACCTCAAGTCTTGTTGAATATATTGCTTTGCCCCGCCATAGATAAGAAAGAAGAGTCATGAAGCAGAAACTGAAAACACACAAAGCCATGTCGAAGCGCGTCAAAGTGACCGGCTCCAGCAAATTCATGCGCCGTAAAGTGGCTATCAGCCACCTGCGCCGCAACAAGTCACCCCACTCCGTCCGTTCAGCCGATAAAGGCGTTCAGTTGGCTACCGCCGATACTCGCCGTTTGAAACGTCTACTCCCCTACTCCTTTTAGTCAGGACAGGGTCATAAAGCGAATGGAAGGAAGGAAACTACTATGCCTCGAGTGAAGCGTGGGGTACCAGCCCACAAGAAACATAAGAAACTCCTGCAAATGGCAGAAGGCCATCGTGGAACGCGCAGAAGCCTCTTTCGTCCGGCGCATGAATCGGTTATGCGCTCGATGGCCTACATGTATCGTGACCGCCGCACCCGCAAACGCGACATGCGCCGCCTGTGGATCACCCGTATCAACGCAGCCGCTCGCATGCACGGCGTCAGCTACAGCAAACTGATGCATGCCATCCACACCGCCAACATCGATGTTGATCGCAAGATTCTCGCTGAGATGGCGGTAAACGACGAAGCCGCTTTCACCGCCCTGGTGGATGCCGCGCTGGCAACCATCCAATAAAAATTGGGGGTGCAGCATTACCAGGGCGGGGACCAAAGGTACGGGGGTTGGGCTCGCCAAATATGGGTGACGAGGGCGACCGCAAGGGTCTCCCCGCCTCCACCCCGGCGCCCCCGCCCTTACAATGACTACGGATGGCGCCCCAGGCGCGTTCATTGTAGGGGCGGGAGAGAAGTGGAAGTGGGGTGGAGACCCTTGCGGTCGCCCTCCTCTCCAAAAAGTGTCAGGGAGAGAGGGCTTGGTCCCCGCCCTGTGATTAATCACCTCGGAAAAAGATAATTATGACACTCATCACCAGCCCGGCAAACCCGCGTATCAGCAAGGCGCGTGATCTACAGACGACGAAAGGCCGCAAAAAGCACGGTCTTTTTTTAATGGAAGGGCCGCATCTGCTGCAAGTCTTGCTCGATAGCGCCATCATACCGGCAGAAATCTACTACCAGCCCGCGTTGCTTACACGCACAGCGCAGGGGCGTTCTCTGTTACATCGTCTGCAGCAGACTGCCGCCTTGCCTGCTGGTAGCCTGGTTGAGGTCAGCGAGCGTGTCATCGAGCTGCTGGGGGAAACGCA
>DATGGW010000369.1:0-8943 GCA_035308345.1 Ktedonobacteraceae bacterium
AAAGCGCTAGCGGCTTGACACGGCCAGCGGCGTGATAGACTTGTGTTGGCCTGATTCTGTCCACTCTCGTTGGCCTTGTGTATTCGAGGAGCTACGACTTTTTGCTCCTTGACAATCAATACCGTATCTGTTGAAAAAGTCGAAATGACCTGGTACATGTTCGCACTCCTTCTGATGAACTGTGGGTTGTGACCAGACCATTGATCCGTTATGGTAAAATGATCGACGGAGATCACCCATTGTTCCTTTTGACGAACACGTATTGCTTGCTCTCAGTCATCCCAATGAGAAGGGAGAAGAACGATGCCTGTCCAAGAACCCTCATTCGTGATGCTCGGTGGTCGGCGCATTGCCTATGGTGAGGTCTGTCCACCCCATCCCAAAGGAACTCTGCTCTTACTCACCGGAGCCGGTTCGAAGCGGCTGACTTGGTACAAACAACTCGAGCCCTTTGGCCGTATCTTTCGCACCATTGCGCTGGATTTCCGTGATGTCGGCGATAGCGATCTTGTGTCCGAACCCTATACGTTAGATGATCTGGCCGATGAAGCCGTTGACGTGCTCGTAGCGTTAGGGGTACCGCGTGCGCATGTGCTCGGCTTATCGATGGGAGGGGCGGTCGCCCTGCACCTGGCCTTGCGCCATCCCGAACGTGTGGAGAAGTTGGTGGTCATCGCACCCCCCCTTGGAGGCAAAGCGCAGGTGCCGATCAGTCCGGAAATGATGGCTCTGCTTGGGCAACCGGATCTCCAGTTGGAGATTGGGGAACGCATGCGCCGAACCTATGCCAAAATTGCAGCTCCTGGCTATTTTGAGCGCCATCCAGAAGATGGGGAGAGGCTCGCCGAGTTTGCGCGGTATCGGCCCCAGAGTCAGGAGGCCTACCGGCGTCAGTTGCAGGCAACGATGACCCACGATGTGGATGGGCAACTGGAGCGTATCCATGCCCCCACCCTGATTGTGCAAGGGGAACTCGATCCCCTGGTGGCTCCCGCCAACACACAGTACCTGGCACAGCATATCCCGGGAGCCAGGCTCCTGCTCTACCCCAACACGGGTCACCTGGTACACATTGAACGAGCGGAGGAACTCAACCGTGACGTTTTGGCCTTTCTGGAGAGTGAGGAAGAGGCCTAAAGAGGAAAGGCGACCATGATGATGGGGAGGAAATCGCGCTGCTTAACAAGTAGAGAGGGTGTATTGATGCCGGCTAACGACCCAAATTCACCTGTGGCACCACAGGGAATACAACGCGGCGCAGCGCCCCCTACCTTCGACAGGCGCGCGAGCACCTGGTATGTAGGGCCACGCCAGTTAATCGCCGCTATCGTTGGTATAGTGCTGTACGTTCCCGCGAGCCATGTCAATCTGATCATACTCATCCCTGGTGGGACGCCGGATGTATTCTTGCCTGCCCTGCTGATTCCTCTTTTTTTCGGGGTGATCTATGGTTCATGGGTCGGACTGGTTGTAGGCGGCTTTGGCTTTTTGCTGGGTGATTATGTGGCCAACGTCTGGCTGCATGATTTGAGCGGCAATACCGGCTACCTCTTTTACGCCAGCACGCTTGTTAATCGCGATCTGATCGGCTGGAACGGCATCCTCGGATATCTTTGCAGCGCTCTAATGGGCCTGGTTGCCGGTCTGGCGCGCATCGGCTACCGCCGCTATAACTCGTTCCACGCGCTGGCAACTGCCGGTGTGATTTGCGCTGCCGGTAGTACCATCGCTATTGCCATCGTTGCTTATAGCACGGTATGGATTTACAATTCCCCCTTCTACACGCTCAGTGATGCAACCATAGCCTTCTTCGATTCGACCCTGACAAACTTGCTGGTCGTGCTTGTTGTGCTGCCGGTATTGTTGTTCTTGTATGATCTGGCAGCATGGGGTAGGAAACGGGCATAAATCAATTTGCTGCTCGAAGTGAAGAAACTTCACTTTTCCCTTACAATTCTTACCATCATGTCCGTTTTTAGAGGGCTTCTGGATTAGTAATAATAGAGTATCGTGACTCCTGTATCCAGATAGTTTTGGTCGAAAAGAAAAGGAATTGTATGGTCAGGCTCAAAATTCACCTTTCATTAGATGAACAAGCGGTAGAGTTTTGTCTCCGGAAGAATGCACAGATAAGAAGGATCACCGATTCGGCTATTGTCTTTAGCGAGACTTCTCCCATGCTTCCTCATATCACCCTGGTGATGGGAGAGTTGGTTCCCTCACAATCTTTTCAAGCATTGACCAGAGTAACTACTTTACTCGCGCGGTCTGTGAAACCGCTCACTCTCAGGCTGAGTCAGCCCTATATCGATTCCCGGCGATATGTGTTATGCGATGTCCAGGAAAATCCGGCTCTTATAGAGTTACGAAAGAGGTTGAGTGAAACCCTTAAAGACACTTATCTCACCACGCGAGAAACTCGCCCCTATGTACCGCATCTAACGCTTGCTCATATTAATGCTCAACAGGAGCAGGTGAATGCTTTTCTAAATTTGGTCAACGTGACACCTCAGATGGTCTGCTCTCAAATTGAGATTTCTCATGTTGGGCCAAAGGGTGCTTGTGTCGATCGTCTTTTTGCCTGTAATCTAGCGCATGGAGATGATCGCAAATTAGATCTGCGAACGCATCAGTTAAGCATAGCAGGTATGCCCTGCTGAAAAGCCTCCAGGGCGACCCTCGCGGTCGCCCTATTACTCACGGCATAAAATCCCCCTTTTATGTGTTACCATTAACAGAGCATATCTAGTTGATGGAGAAGTGAGGAACAATCTTATCATGGCAAAAATCTATGACGTTATCATAATTGGCTCAGGACCTTCAGGGTACACAGCAGCCATCTACGCGGGACGCGCTAACCTCTCGGTGCTCATGTTTCAGGGATATCAGACGGGTGGGCAGTTGATGCTGACCAGCGATGTGGAGAACTATCCAGGCTATGAGGAGGGCATTCTTGGCCCTGAGATGATGGAGAAATTTGAGGCGCAGGCGCGGCGTTTTGGCTCTGAGATGCTGGCCGAAGATGTGACAGCCGTTGATTTCAGCAAGCGCCCCTTTACAATTACCACTGACTCAGGCAAATACCAGGCGCGCGCGGTGGTTATCTCTACCGGGGCCAGCGCGCAGTGGTTAGGACTGCCGAGCGAACAAAGATTGCAGGGTCGCGGTGTGAGCGCGTGCGCCACCTGTGACGGCTTCTTCTTCAAAGGCAAGGATATTGCAGTCGTTGGTGGCGGCGATACCGCGATGGAAGAGGCAACCTTCCTGACACGCTACGCCAGCCATGTGACGGTGATCCATCGCCGCGATACGCTGCGCGCCAGTAAAATCATGCAGGATCGCGCCTTCAAGAACCCCAAAATCAGTTTCATCTGGGATACAGAAGTGACCGAAGTGCTGGGTGAGAATGCAGTGACCGGCCTGCGCTTGCGCAATCTGAAAACGGGCGAAGAGAGTGTGTTACCTGTGCAAGGCTTCTTCCTGGCTATCGGACACAAGCCCAACACTGACCTGTTCAAAGGTTTGATCGATATGGATAAGACGGGCTACATCGTCCCGGCTGAACATACCATGACCAATATCCCCGGCGTTTTCGCGGCTGGCGACGTGACCGACCATCGCTATCGCCAGGCGGTGACTGCTGCGGGTGATGGCTGTCGCGCCGCCATCGACGCCGAACGCTGGCTCGAAAGCCTGGGTGAACATGAAAGCGCAGCCGAGGCTGTGAGCGTCGAACAATAAGTCAAACAATCAAAAGTACGAGGGCGACCGCAAGGGTCTCCACCCCTCCCAACCCAACCCCCGCCCCTACAATGAACGCTGTCCCACGCGCGCGCCGCGTGCGGTTTTCGTAGTCATTGTAAGGGCGGGAGCAGGAATGGATGTGGGGTGGAGACCCTTGCGGTCGCCCTCTAATCTACCAATCCCTACGCATCATACATTGCAATCTAACCTCTCAATACATGACCGTTCCGGCAGACACATTGAGGTCTTCACCCGTGATAGAAGCAGCGTTGTCAGAAGCCAGAAAGACGACAGCTCCGGCAACATCTTCAGGTGGCACCATGCGGCCAAGTGGCGAGTTGCCGATAAAGTTTCGCCTGGCCTCTTCCAGGCTGATTCCTTCTATTCTCGCTTGCTCGCGAATGACGCGCTCGACGCGTTCACCCTCCACTCCGCCCGGTGAGATCACATTTACGCGAATGCCGTAAGGTCCGGTTTCCCAGGCCAGCGTTCGCGCCAGTCCGACCAGGGCTATCTTCCCGGCAGCATAGGTGGCGCGCCCAACCAATGGCCGCTTGCCGGTCATGGAAGCGATGAAGATGATGCAGCCCGCGCGGCGTTCGATCATCGCTGGTAAAAACGCCCGGCAGCAGAGATAGGAGCCGGTGACATTGACGGCAAAGGTCTCTTCCCATGCGGCAGGCGTAACTTCCCAGAGCAGAGCCGTTGGGCCTGTAATGCCGGCGTTATTCACCAGGACATCAACCTGTCCATAGTAGCCAAGCGCCTGCTCTGCCAGGTTACGCACGCTCTCCTCGCGGCTAACGTCCGTCGGCACGACCAGCGCTTTACGCCCTAAAGCTTCTATTTCGGCTCTGGTGGCTTCCAATGGCTCGAGCGAGCGGGCGGCAAGCACAACATCAGCGCCTGCCCTGGCGAGGGCTAAAGCAATGATCCGCCCGATACCACGACCGCCTCCGGTAATCACAGCAACCTTATCTTTGAGCATGGTTTTCTCTTTCACGTTGCTAGCGCACTATGGCTGTATTATACAATGCTTTGGCCTGTTGCCCCTGTTGGTTTCAGGCCAGCCCAACCACAAATGGGTCATTTGTCATCTTGTATTAGTATCCCTTCACCAGTATAATGAGTTCAAGCCTTCTATAAGGCAGCAGCGCTTAGATGCATCTCCAGTATTGCAAAGCATGCAAGAGAGGGGTCATAACTCATGGAAGTTTCTGATAACCCTGGCGGTGTTGTGGTCAGCGCTCCCGTTACCACGACGCAGCGGCGCGTATCTGTCTTCGAGCAAATCAACATCAATGTCTTCTGGATTGCCAACAACTTCCACTGGCAGGCGCTGCTTGCCATCGTCATCCCGAGTATGGTCGTCAAGTTTCTTGGCAACGCCAACAAAGACATCGACCTGGCGATGGTGGTTGCCTGGGGAACGTTGGCTGCCGTCGCCGTCAACCCGCTGGTGGGTGCGATCTCCGACTATGTCACGTTCCGCATTGGACGCCGCCGTCCCTTTATGATCGTCGGAACCGTCTTCAACGTCCTCATTTTAGTCCTGTTCGCTTTCTCTCCAAACTGGTTTACTTCTACTGAACTATTGATTACATTCGCCGTCCTTTTCTTGCTGCTCCAGATTACCAATAACGTTGCCAATTCACCCTGGAGTGCGATTATCGCCGACAATGTGCCACAAAATCAGCGCGGAAGCACGGCTGGCTTCTACGGGTTGTTTCAGTTGCTCGGCACCATTCTCGGCTCGGTGATTGCCGGTATCATCGTCAACAAGAATAACGCCTTACCGCTTTACAAGAATGAGATCGTGCAGATTTTCCTGCTCATCGCCATTGTGCAGATCGTGTTTGTGGCCTATACAGTGTTCACTGTCAAGGAAACGCCGCTGCATGAACACGCAAAATTTGAACTGGCCCCCATTCTGAGAAAGTTCTTCTTCAAGCCATCGCGCTATCCTGACCTTGCATGGGTGCTGCTGGCCCGCCTGCTGGTAATGATGGGCATCTGGGGCATCTTCTACTTCCTGCAATACTACTTTGATGATGTGCTGGGCGGGCCAGGTGTGAAAACCATCCTCTTCGGCTCAAATTTCTCCGGCGAAGCATTTTCGGGGACGCTTTTTTTGCCAGTGCTCATGTTAACCGCTCTGCCCACTTCATTGATTGCCGGTTGGCTCTCCGACCATCACGGGCGCAAAATCATGGTCTACATTTCAGGCGTTGTAATGACCATCGTCTGCTTGCTCTTCATTGTCTTCCAGACCCAATATGCAGCTTTGATCGCGGGCGCTTTCTTCGGCATCGGCTACGGCGCATACACCAGTGTAGATTGGGCCTTAACAACCGACGCGCTGCCGCCCACCGATGAAGCCGGTAAGTTCATGGGCGTCTGGTCCGCCATGGGTATCCTGCCACAGGTGATCGGCATCGTCATCGGCGCGGTGATCCTGCAAGTTCTGCGCAACATGCCCAATCACTTCGGCTACACTGTGCTGTTCCTGGTCACGATTGTATACTTTGGCCTGGGGACACTGGTAATCAAACAGGTCAAGGGTGTAAGGTAAAAATTATGATACTTTTTACCGGATAGAACCCTCATAGATGCCCATCACGGTGTCGAGGAATTTGAGGGCATCGGGCTTCTTGCGCTGGAATGAGTTGCGACCAATGATGGAGCCGAAGCCGCCGCCATCGCGAATGGCGCGCGCTTCATTAAAGAAGTCCTCGTCGCCAACAGCGGGACCGCCGGAGAAGATGACGATGCGGCGGCCATCGAAAGCGCTCTGGATGACATGACGCACGCGCTCCGCCTGGGTCGAGATGGGGATCTCGTACTTCTGGTAGACCTTTTGCGCTTCCGCAAGTTCCACTTTTGCGCTGGGCAACTTCGTCTTAATGATATTTGCTCCCAACTGCGCGGCAATCTGCGCGGCATAAGCCACGACATCGATGGCGGTTTCGCCTTCTTTACTTAAACTGCTGCCGCGAGGATAGGACCAGACGACCACAGCCAGGCCGGCGGCTTTGGCTTCCTCGGTAAGCTCGCGCAACTCCTGGTACATTTCTGTGCTCTCGGCTGAACCAGGATAAATGGTGAAGCCGACCGCGACGCAGCCGAGGCGCAGCGCATCACCAACCCCGGCAGTTACGGC
Source organism: Ktedonobacteraceae bacterium (assembly GCA_035308345.1). Lineage (GTDB taxonomy): Bacteria > Chloroflexota > Ktedonobacteria > Ktedonobacterales > Ktedonobacteraceae > CF-113. The sequence continues at coordinate 6,905 of DATGGW010000369.1, forward strand.
TGAAAGTGGATCTCGCTCATCATGAAGCAGATCATGGTTGTTACACTTCAAGATCAGGGGAAGGTCACCAGCATACTCGGCAGCACCTGCTTCCAGAAAACCAAGCGGCGCAGCATAGGCGTTGCAACCCGCATCGATTGCCAACTGGAAATGGTAGCGTGGATCATACCCGGCAGGATTTGGCGCGAAACTGCGCGCGGGGCCATGCTCAAACCCCTGGTCAACCGGTAAGATAACCATCTTGCCTGTGCCACCCAGGCGACCATGATTGAGCATGCGCGCCAGGTTCGTGCGCACGCCGGGATTCTCGTTGGCATACCAACTCAAAATTTCACGTATGCGATCATTCATCGGCTAGTTCCTTTTTCACTCTTCGTCAAGGCTACAGTTGACCACCACCATGTGATCCTATGTTATTGTATCACCTGTGGTAAAAACCTGGAAACTGGCAACATTACCAGCGTTTCAGCAGGTGCGCTACCTTGCCGCCGGGCATCAACTCGTAACGAATGCGATCCGGGTTGACATCTTTGACTTCCTCTGCGCCATGGGCTGCAACGACGGTATCATGCGGATGCACCACTTGCCAGACATTGGCGACTGCTCCTGGCTCTTCCTGCCGGTAGACAAAACTACGTGATGATTTGGACTTGTTCGCCAGATTTTCAGCTTTGCTAAAGTATTCTTTGGCTTGCTGATCTTCAAGATAGGGATCGACCACCTCGAACATACGCGGCGTGCGAACTGATTTGTGCTCCCCAACATATAAGAAAACGATGGGCCTCCCTTCCGCGCTGCTAATCGCGGAACGGATCACCAAATCGTTCTGCCCATTTTTAGCCGTCAGGACAGCCAGCACAGAATCGGGAATGCGTCCCATAGTGCCTGTTGTAACCACTGGAAGATGTCCCTTGTGCTTCTGGCGAGTATAATTGAAGTAGGCGATCAGCATGCCTGCGCCCGCGACTGTGCCGCCGAATGCCGTTGCCAGTGGCTTGGAAACCAGGTTCGTTGACCATGCAGTGAATACCAGGATGGTTGTCAACACGCCAAGCCAGAAATCGATACGCAGCCACAATTCATGCAGCCTGGAGTGCCAGGATGACGCGGGTTTCGCCAGGGATAGGATGACATCCGGCTCCAGTCCTCCTGGGTGGGACGCCCCATTCAAATCATTCCTGGCAGGGGTATTGTGCAGTACCTCATTCACATCACCGGCGAGACTTTTCGCAACATTCCCACCACCGGTTCCGTTCTGTAACTGCCTGGCCAGGTTACGCGCAACCTTACGCTCGCGATGACGCACGATATCCAGCCCCAGGCAGGTCAAGGTAAATGCGCCCAGCAGGCCGAAGGCGTACATATCGCCCAGGATGTTTATATTGCCCTTGACGATGATAAGCACAACGATAGGCACACCTGTAGCCAGGGCTATCGAGTAATGCGGCGTCCCACGCATTTTGTTACGTTGGAGTATGAAGGAAGGGAAAAACTCCATACGCGACAGAGCCATAAACACATGATACGCGCCGATGATGGCGGTGTTACTGGCAAACACCAGCAGTGCGCTCGCGCTTATCGCGACCTCGGTTTGCAGAACAGTGCTGCCAAAGTGGCCCCCCAGTAGCGAAATCAATTGAGCCGAATTCGTCGCACTAGACGCGGCTTGCGGCAGTAAGAGGGTCGAGAGCATAGTGAGCAGTGGGCTGGTTATTCCAATGGTCAGGACAACCAGCAAGAGGGCCATACCAGCCACTTTCTTACGCGGTGTTCGCATCACAGGCGAAAGCTGAGAGATGCTTTCCAGTCCCGAAAAAGCCAGGAACGAACCGGCAAAGCCCACCAGGATAGTGGCTGGTCCCAACACGTGATTTTCAAACATTTTAGGGAACAACGAGAGGAAGTAAGAGAACGAGATATGTGTAAAAACGGTAATGAGAATCGCAATATCGCTGGCAAAGGCAACAATCGCCCCAACCAGGCTAACTCTCGCGCTTTCGCTAATACCCACCCAGTTGAGAACTCCCAGCAGTACCAAT
>DATGGW010000370.1:0-10204 GCA_035308345.1 Ktedonobacteraceae bacterium
GGCGACGACCTCTCTCCATTCGTTCATAGTAGGGGCGGGAGTGGTGCTGGATGGGGGGAGAAGGGTCGGGTAGATGAGGGGTGGAGACCGTTGCCCAAAGAACGGGATGCTGACCAGGCGCATATCGGGCGCAGCAACCAGAGTCCGCTTGTAGGGCGCGACCAGGAACGAGAGACGCTGCGGCAGTTATTGCGGGTTACGGAACAGGTGATAAGGAGTGGGACAAATGCTGGCGCGGCGTATAAGCAAAGCGCTATGACTTCCGCCCCCGGGCTTGCGAGGTCCCGATCGCAGTGCATGGTGCTGATGGGAGAATCGGGCATTGGTAAGACACGCCTCGCCGAGGAAGCAGCACGCGAGGCGCGGCGCAGTGGCTGGGCTGTTGTCTGGAGCCAGGCTTATGCGCAGGAAAGCGGCATCCCATATCGTATGTGGAGCGAGACGCTGCGCAGCCTGCTAGACCAGGAAGTATGGCGACCCAACGAGATAACGGGAAAGAAGCAAACGCTGAGTCAGGTCTATCAGCCGCTCAAAACACTACTGCCAGATCTGCAAGAATGGTGGCCTGAAGACGAGGGACGTGATATCTCTGCTTCCTATAATCATCATCCTCTTTCTCCTGAGCAGGAGCAGGTGCGCCTGCGCGAAGCAGTGTACGAGTTACTGACAAGCATCAGCGCATCAACGCCCCTGCTGATTGTGCTGGACGACGTACAATGGGCGGATGGAAGTAGCAGCGAACTGCTGGGGTACCTTGCGCGCAGACTGTCAGGACATCCTATCGCCCTGCTCAGTACATGCCGCGAGTCCGAACTGGCCGCGAATGTCATACTCAGCTCCTTGCTGGCGCACATGCAGCGCGAGCACGCCGTCGAGTATGTGCGCGTCGAACCGCTCACCGATGCCCAGATTGCGACGCTGGTGGCGCACCTGCCCGGCTTGTTGGTGCGACATATTCAGGCGCAGGTGGCAGGCAACCCCTTCTTCGCGGAAGAGTTGGCGTTCTCGCTGCGAACTGCGAAGAGCGGGCATGGAGAGCGGGGCGAACCAGGTCAGGAAACGCCCATCCTGCCAAAGACCATCACGGCTGCGCTCGATCAGCGCGTGCAGCGTTTGAGCGCGCCCTGTCAAAAGTTGTTAGGCCGGGCGGCAGTGCTAGGCGGCTCCTTCAGCTTTCCTTTGATTTCTGTTATGGAGACAGGCGCAGCCGCCTTCGACGAGGATAACATGCTCGATCTGCTGGACGAAGCCCTGCGTCTGGGCGTGCTTACTGAAGAGGGAACAGGGACGCGCATCGCGTATCGCTTCTGGCATCCATTGCTCGCCAACCACCTCTACAATGCGCTGTCCGCCGCCCGTCGAGCGCGGCTGCACCGGCGCGCCGCTGAAGTGTTGCAGCAGGCATACGTGGGACGTGAGGACGAGCAGGCCGCCGCCATTACCGGACATCTTCTCAAAGGCGGTGCGGACGCCGTTCAAATCTCCCGCTTCGCAGAACTGGCGGCTAATTATGCTTACGCGCTCTCGGCCTATCCCGAAGCTGAACGCTACTATCGATTTGTTGTGCAGCACGTCGAGGCCCCCGCTCATAGTCGGGTTGGGGGTGACGCCGGGTGGGGACCTTTGCGTTCGCCCGCGCCTGGCACTGATCTGGCTTTTTTGCTGGAACGTCTTGCGGAATGCGTGCGCATCCAGGGTAAATTCCTGGAGGCACGCCAGCTATTTGAGCGTGTGCTTGAAGTTCGTAATCAGCCGGGAAACGCCTCCCCCGGCACGCTTGATATCCAGGAGGCCCAGGTGCAGGCTCTGCTGTGGGGCGAGATAGGCTGGACATGGCGCTACACAGGCGATAATCTGCGCGCCTGGCAGTGCTGCGAGCGTGGTGAGCAGATATTGCACGAGGCCGGCGTTGTATCGGGTCCCGCGCCTGCCAGATTGCGCTTCCAACAGGGCAGTTTGCGCTGGCAAGAGGGCCAATACGCGCAGGCATATCGCCTCGTGGATGAAGCTCTGCAGCTATTCGAGGGGATACAAATGCAGCCTACCGGGGATGCGAAACATCTAACGCGCATCCGGCGCACCTTACTGGGCGATCCCGTTGATCCTGGACGCGCGCATGCCTTGCTGGGAGCGATTGCCAACACGCTCGGGCAGCGCGAGGAAGCTTTGCGGCATATGCATACCGCTCTGACCCTTTACGAACAGCATGATAGCCTGCGCGAGATCGCTCACGTGTGCTGTAATATTGGCTTTGTGCATATGAAAATGGCACATCATGCCCAGGCCAGTTCCTTTTTACAGCGTTCGTTCGTGCTTGCCGAGCGCATTGGCGATGCGCCGTTAACTTCTGTGGTGCTGCATGACCTCGGTGTACTGGCGGCCTCGTCCGACGAAGGCGACAGTGAGGAAGCCGAAAGTTATCACAGGCGCAGTCTGGCGCTGGCGGAACAGATTAACGACCGCGAATATCTCAGTCTGTGGCAGGCCGATCTTGCCGGTGTGCTGCTGAAACGCGGTAATCTTGATGACGCGGCGGTTTACATCAAACATGCCCTGCGTATCGCTCGTGCCATGCATAATCTTCCTTGCGTGGCCTATGCCCTAGTGGCTCTGGGAAATCTGAGAATCGCGCAGGCCAGAACCAGCGGTGACGTGCGCTGTCTCAGACGCGCCGGAACAATTCTGCGCCGCGCCCTCGCATTGCCCGGCCTGGATAGCGAGACACTCGCCAGGGGTCAGCTCGCGCTGGTAGTAGTTGAGCGTCTTTCCCGTGACCTGATGAACTTCGACAACCGCAACGGGTAGGGAGAGGATTCCCCTGGGTCGCCTGGGTTGCTCTCGTACCTATTTTCATGGTTTATGCCTGAGCATGCGCCGCAGCGCGGGTAATGGTGGCCGCAGAGGGCGGCTGTCTTGCGCGGGAGTGTGTTGCAGCGGCCCGGATACGGGTGTCTGCTGCAAGGGATCTGATGTCGGATTTGGGCGCGCATCTTTAGTTCCTGACACTGTCTCGAAGATATGGCGCTGGACTAACGGCTCGGTGCCGGGACGGTCGGCCACCGGTTGCGATATTACCGGATTGTGTACCTGCATAATATTGTTGTTTATGCGCATAGCTATGAGCAGGCGATTGATTTCAAGAAACTCGTTGCAGGAAGAGGGTACAACGAAAGGCGCGCCTGCCGCAGCTCGTTCCAGGGCCACGCTCAACTCGCCCAGCGAACGCATGAGACGCTGGATGTAGAGACTCGTCTGCCCCAGGCGCATCAGGCGCTCCGCCATTAGATTCAGACTGTCCGCGAGCGGCAGCAAAGCCCCGCCGGTTAATTCCGCCCTGGCTTTAAGGTTGCCGTTGGCTAACTGCGCCTGCACATCTTTGAGATGCACAATGCCCCTTTCCAGTTCCATATTACGTTCGGCAATATGGTGCGCCTGCTCTTCAATGCGCTTGTTGGCACGCTCCACGTCTTCCAGTGTCTCTGCCTGCCGCGCTGCCAGGTGAGCATTTTCCCACAGCGTCAGCAATTGCCGGGCTACTACCAGCGCGACCACACCCATGGTAGCGAGCAGCAGCACCGGGCGAATGGCTACCTGGCCACTGTCCGATGAAAGTACGTTGAACGTCAATGATATGGAGAGCAGCATGAGTAGGATGTAGGGGACGAAACGAGAAAAGCCGAAGACCACGCGTTCTTTGATCGCTTCGCGCGAAGTGGCGGGCAGGAAGCGGCGCAGGTAGGCCGCAACTCCTATAGTCATCATGCCCAACGGCCAGCCCAGATCGATCCAGGTGGCCTCGACATATATTCCCGCATTGTTTTGCACCTTGAAGATGAAATCAGAAAAGACAAAGAAGCACAATCCCAGCCCGATCACCAGCAGACCAGCGCGCCGCGCCGTTGCCACTTGTGTGCGCTCCTGTCCTCTCAACAGCAGGAATATCACACAGCTCAGCAGAGCGATATCCGCGACCGGGTAATAGAATCCCAGGAATTTTGCGAGATTGGCCTTGCCGGGCACCTGAGCTAGCGAACCTAAAAGCAAATACCAGCCAATCGCCAGCATCGATCCCATCGCAATCAGGCTATCTATCACCAGCAGAAGACGTCTGCTGCCCGAAATGGGCGATGCCTGCAACAACAATCCGGCGAAAATCAGCAGGGGGAAGCTGAAATAGCCGATATCAGCAGCGGATGGAAAAGGAGCCTGCCCAATGGAGATATAGTATCGCCAGAAACTCGCACCAAGCCCCCACATTACTACTCCCAGGCCGATGAGCAGCCAGGCGATCTGCTCAAATTTGATCCAGGATTCGACATTCTCTCGCTTCCTCATGGGCATCAGCACGCTGCCGAGCGTCAGCGCGCCACCGATAAACGCGCCGGTAAGCGGCGCGAACTGCCCGACGCGCCGCGCAATAGAACCCCCCAGGTGAAAGACCACAACGATAATCATCGCTGCCGCGACCAACATAATCACCTTGATGACCGTTGGCACGCTTATACGTGATTGCATGTGAGCCTCCCATTTTCTTAGCGCATTGCTGCATCTGACGAGAGTATACAGTGGTCTTCTTTGTATAATCTCCTATATAGCTTCTTGTCTTATACCATCTTCTCCCCTCCAAATTTTTACCCAAATTTTTCTTGAATCTTCCCCCGCGCTATGCTATAATTCGACCTTAGCGGGAGACTTCCCGCATCAATGAACACAAACATTAAATACACACGCTCCTGGATCGGCAAAACCCTGGTGTACCTCTTCACTTATAGCCTGAAAGGACCCATTTGCTGATGCGAAAAGAGCGGAGGATCAAAAGGGAGGATCCGGTTTTTGGCAAACATTATCTCAATGAAGCAGCTTCTCGAAGCGGGCGTTCACTTCGGGCATCAGACCCGCCGCTGGAACCCCAAAATGCAGCCGTTCATCTTTATGGATCGCAACGGCATTCACATCATCGATCTGCAGCAGACTGTATCTCGTCTCAACGACGCCTACAAGTTTGTTGAGCAACTCGCGGCTCGCGGTGAGACGCTTCTGTTCGTCGGCACCAAGAAACAGGCCCAGGAAGCCGTCGCGGAAGAAGCCAAACGCTGCGGCATGTACTACGTCAATCAGCGCTGGCTCGGCGGTATGCTGACCAACTTTCAGACTATTCAGTCTCGCATCCGCTACCTCCGCGAACTGGAAGCGCGCCGCGATCGCGGCGATTTCGAGCGCTTGCCCAAGAAAGAAGTGCAGCGCCTGACGGATGACATGGCCCGCCTGGAACGCATCCTTGGCGGCATTAAAGATATGCGCCGGTTGCCTTCGGCCATCTTCATCGTTGATACCCGCAAAGAGCGCACCGCCGTCTTAGAAGCGCGCCGCCTGGATATTCCCATCATCGCGCTGGCCGATACAAACTGCGACCCCGACGAAATGGATTTTCCCATTCCGGCCAACGACGACGCCATTCGTGCCGTGCGCCTGTTGTGCTCCAAGATTGCCGATGCTGTCGTCGAAGGACGCCGCGAACTGGAAGCCCAACAGAAAGATAGCGAACCCACAGACGCTGGAGCCGCTGTTGAAGCCGAAACTGCAACCCCTGGTACCGAACAGGTAGAACTCGTTTACTCAACGGATGCACCGGACGTGGCAGTGACAGAAAGCAACGTGGAAGCTCCGACTGAGCCTGAGTTAGTAGCGGAAGAAGCATTGTAGGGTTGCGGTGCGGTTCATAATTTTGCGCGAGCGACCAGGGCGGGGACAAGCCCCGCCCGTACCCTACACGAACGGGACACCCACTCGTCCAGGGTACGGGCGTGGGCTTGTCCCCGCCCTGGCTCACACAGGTGGGCGTCAGGTTGGCTCAAGTCCTATACAAGAACATGCGAAAGCATTTTTGTCAAGCACTCAGGTGTATAAAACGGTGGTCGGAAGCAGTTGTGCTTTCTCTCCATACCTGGGTATCATCATATATGAGATTGAGGAGTGAACAGATCATGGACTACACTGCCGCAGACGTGAAAAAGTTGCGTGAAGAGACGGGCGCTGGATTTGCAGATTGCAAGACCGCTTTATCTGAGGCGAAAAGCTGGGGAGAAGCGGTCAAATATCTCGAGGCCAGGAGTGGTCATAAGGCTGAGAAGATGATGGCTGCCGGTCGCGAGACTAAGCAGGGCGGCGTCTTCTCCTACGTGCATCACAACCACAGCGTTGGTGTGCTGCTGGAACTCAATTGCAGCACCGATTTTGTGGCGCGCAGTGATGCTTTCCGCCACCTGGCCAACGAACTGGCTTTGCAAATCGCTGGAGTGTCCCCTAAGTACATCAACTTTGAGGACGTGCCTGCCGATGTTGTTGAGCAGAAGCGCAAGTCGATCCTGGAGGACGAGTCAATGGCGCGCGTTCCCCAGAACAGACGTGACGAGGTCGTCAACGGCAAACTCAAGAAGGCGTTGGGTGAGCATGTATTGATGATGCAGCCCTGGGTGAAGGATGAAACAGTGATTATAAGCGATCTTGTGAAAAAGGTCATCGCCGAAACCGGTGAAAACATTGTGCTGCGACGCTTCAGCCGTTTTGCGCTGGGCGAGTAATGCACGCAGGGGCGACCACTGCGGTTGTTCCTGCATCCACTTTTTCGCATGGGAGAATCACTGAAAATGTCTCAAAAGACTTCATCCATCCCTTCCATCGTGTATCAGCGCATCCTGCTCAAGTTGAGCGGCGAGGCGTTGTGTACCAGCAAAGGCTTCGGTATCGATGCTGAGACGGTGCAGCGCATTGCGAGTGAAATCAAGCGAGTCAATGATCTGGGCGTGCAAATTGCGCTCGTCATTGGTGGTGGTAATATCTGGCGCGGCGCGGATGCCGCCGCTACTGGTATCGATCGCGCCACCGCCGATTATATGGGCATGCTGGCGACCGTGATGAACGCGCTGGCAATGCAGGATGCCATGGAGAAACTGGGCATGGTGACACGTGTGCAAACCGCTATCGAGATGCCGCCTGTCGCCGAGCCGTTCATTCGCCGCCGCGCTGTGCGCCACCTGGAAAAGGGGCGCGTTGTCATCCTTGCGGCTGGCAGCGGCAACCCGTTCTTCACTACAGATACCGCGGCAGCTCTGCGCGCTGTTGAACTCAATGCTCAAGTCTTACTGAAAGCAACAAAAGTGGATGGCGTCTATGACGATGATCCCATGCGTAATGCGAATGCCCGCAAGTTCGAGGAATTGAGCTATATGCGCGCGCTCAATATGGGACTGAAGGTCATGGACAGCACCGCGCTTTCCCTGTGTAAGGACAACCACCTGCCTATCGTCGTCTTCGATCTCAATGATGCGGGCGGGTTGGAAGCCATTATGCGCGGCCAGAAGCGAGGCACGCTGGTACATGATATAGAGGAACCGGAATGGGGCGTCGGTCGTTAAAGCTTATAGAGGGTTCCGACGAGTTCAGGGTAAGCCCTCCAATAGATAACAGGGGCGCGCTGCGTTGCGCTAACGCTAAAACGAAGGGAGCATTGCAATGGTAGACGATTTATTCGGAGATGCAGAGCGGCGTATGCAGAAAGCAATCGAGATTCTCAAGCAGGATATCTCTTCGATTCGCACAGGCCGGGCCAGTTCAGCATTGATCGAGCGCATTACGGTTGATTATTATGGCACACCGACACCTATTAACCAGGTTGCCTCCATTTCTATACCGGAGGCTCGTCTGCTTGTCATTCAACCCTGGGACCGCAAAATGCTGACGGACATCGAAAAGGCGATTCAGAAATCAGACCTGGGCATCAATCCTAATAACGATGGTCAGGTGATCCGCTTAGCAATCCCTCCGCTCAACGAAGAACGTCGTCGTGAGATGGTCAAGACCCTCCACAAAAAATTGGATGAACACAAAGTTGCCATTCGCAACGTTCGTCGTGATGCGCATGACAAACTTCGTGATCGTGAGAAAAAGAAAGAAATTCCCGAAGATGAGCTGAAACGTGGCGCCGAACGGCTACAGAAGCTCACCGACCGCTTCATCGAAGAAATGGATAAGGTCGGCAAAACTAAGGAACTGGAGATTCTGGAGGTCTAACATTGACCAGGCTTCAAAACTATTTCACTTCATCAAAGGGAAATAGTGCAACGCAGTCGCAACCCATTACGGAAGAACAACCTGCCTCCGAGCAGACACGCAGGGTACGTCATCTCGCCATTATTATGGATGGCAACGGGCGCTGGGCCGCCAAACGTCACTTGCCGCGCCTTGCCGGGCACAAAGCAGGCGTTAATGCGCTCAGGCGTGTCCTCGAATGCGCGGTTGATGAACATATTGAAATGCTCAGCGTGTACGCCTTTTCAACTGAGAACTGGGGGCGACCGCGCACAGAGGTAGAGGGGCTGATGCGCCTCTTTTGGGAGACTATCCGCACCGATATCGAAAAATTGCATCGCGAAGGAGTGCGGCTGCGCCATCTTGGCCGCCTGCAAGACCTCTCTCCTGATATTCAAAAAGCCGTGCAGGGCTCGGTAGATCTCACACATAACAATTCCCGCATTGGCCTGAACGTCTGCTTCAATTATGGTGGGCGAGCCGAACTGGTGGACGCGGTGCGCCAGATCATCGCTGATGGACGTGACCCTGAAAGCATTACCGAGGAATTGATTAGCTCCTACCTCTATACCCGCGATTTACCCGACCCGGATATGGTGATTCGCACTGCCGGAGAAATGCGTGTCAGTAACTTTTTGCTCTGGCAATCGGCCTATAGCGAGTACTATGCCACGCCAACTCTGTGGCCCGATTTCGGAAGAGAAGATTTACGCGCTGCGCTGGATAGCTTCTATCGCCGACAGAGACGCTTTGGACGACTGACCGCTTCATAAGATATAATAAGGGGGAGAAATCCAATTTCGCCAGGCACTTGTCTCAAGGAGTGCGATGTCTGCCTGCGACGAGGAGCCGCGTGCAACCCGTAAGCCAGCAAGAATTACAATCGAATATGGCTGAAAAGGCCGAAAAGCAATGGTATCGCTCGGTTGGTCAGCGAACCCTGACCGCTATCGTTGGCATACCGGTTGTATTGGCATGTGTCTGGCTGGGTGGCTGGTGGGCTTTTGCCGCCTGCGCGCTCCTGGTTATCTTAGGAGCCTATGAACTTCATAGAATGATGCTCCACGAGGGCTATCATCCATTGATAGCCATAAGCCTGGCGCTGAGCCTGCTCTTTCTGATTGCCGCCATGGTTCCCCAGCAACGTCCCTTATTGCTCGAAGTTGGCCTGGCATTGGCTTTGCTGGTCACGTTTCCCCTGCTCTTTTCCCGCAAGAGGTTGGACGGAGCAATGGTAGACTGGTCGCTTACTCTGTCTATTGCTATCTACCTGGGTTGGCCCTTGAGTCTGATACCACTGCTGCGTGGCTACCATCTCGGTCTCAGCAACGGTTTCTGGTGGCTAATAACCCTGCTGCTGGGTGTGTGGGGTTTCGACACGGGCGCGTTCTTCGCGGGCCACTTCTTCGGACGGCACAAACTCGCGCCTAATATCAGCCCCGGCAAGACATGGGAAGGCGTGATTGGCGGACTGATCTTCTCGGTCGCGGCGGCTTTGCTCTTTACTGTGCGCACAATGGGGGTAGACTGGTACCTGGCGCTGGTGCTGGGCGTGTTGATTGGCGTAGCGGCCACACTGGGCGACCTGGCGGAATCGCTCATCAAACGCCAGACACACGTCAAGGATAGCGGGCAGTTTATACCTGGGCATGGCGGCATACTTGATCGTATCGATAGTATGCTATTCGCCGTAATCGTAGTTTATTTCTTCGCGCAATTTGTTAGCAAGCTGTGAGTAATAGTGAAATTACCACCCATCGTGGGTTGAGATAGAGTCACATGAGCAGTTTTCCCAGGCGTATTGCCTTGCTAGGCAGTACCGGGTCAATCGGGCGGCAGACACTGGACATAGTGCGCTGCTTCCCCGAACATTTTCAGATCGTCGCACTAGCAGCGCGCAGCAATGTTGAACTGCTGGCGCGGCAAGCGCGGGAATTTCATCCTGCGCTCGTCGCGTGCTTCGCGGATAAGCCGCAGGTGGAACAGGCTGCACGCGCAGCTTTACCTGGAGTGCTGGTTGGCGAACAGGGGTTGCTGGCAGCGGTGACGCACCCGGACGTTGATGTAGTGGTCGCGGCTACTTCTGGTCTGGTGGGATTGCGGCCCACGCTGGCAG
>DATGGW010000371.1:0-12164 GCA_035308345.1 Ktedonobacteraceae bacterium
GCGCAGGGCTTCTCCACGACGCTTCGTCCTCGCAAGCGCGAGGACCAGGCGCTGCAGGATGGTCTCATTGGTGGGATCGACCACCAGCAAGTGATCCAGAGCATCGATCTCGCTGTACTGTTCTGTAGGGATATCAGAAAAACCGGCATCCACGGGGGCAACAGTTCCGGGGCTACCCTCACGATTATTCTGGTCCGTCGCAGCCTCTGGTGGTAAGTGCCTCCCAATGTAGATACGTTCTTTGCGTCCATCTGCGGTGAGACGATAGGCATACCAGTAGGGACCATGACCAATACCGTCGCGGCACTTACGACAGCGAGATTTACCGCAAAAACTCACCTGTTGGCGATAAGTGACCTTAGCGTCCATCTGCTCACCGTCTCCTCCTGGCTGTATATCTCTCCAAGTGTCATACAGGAGTAGCATCTATCGACCGGGCAAAAGGGGATATATCATGCAATGTCATTATAGCGCAATTATCAATATTTTTCATGTTTCCTGCGCTGACCTGGCACCCACAAGTGGCATCACTGCATTTCGGCTTCCCCCTCCCACAATATGCTCGCGAGCAGGCAAAAGACGCTCATCTGCTGAGACGAGCGTCCTTTTGTAGGCTCAAAGCTTAATCATAGTGTGACATGTGGCGCAATCCTTTCATCCTATGCTGATGCCAAACTTAGCTCAAGGATGCCAATATGGAACATCGGGACCATCTGCAATCCCATGTAACATGCCCGGCGCGGCTGTATGAATGATGAAAAAGGCGGCAACGAGTAGAGATACGATCAACAGGACGAAAAGTAGAAGTTGAGTTCGGGTGATACGCAAGCCTGGATTCATGCGAAGCGCTCCTTTTTTGTTTCGCTAACTGAAAGCTGTATCCGTTCAGCCTTCATAAAATTCTCTTGTAATACAGTGTAGGGTTTTTTAATTACGAATGTGTCCTTTGCGCATCGTAATTCAATAGAGTAAAGGCATGAAGTTAGTGAGCGGCACGCCGCAGAGTGGGATGAGGGTCGCATACTGAGGTAGACATTACAGGATTTTTGGAACATATAATTTGTGCCTGCTGATAAATCGGCAGGCACAAAACGACTAATGCTTCATAGCGATTGCCAAAAAGCTCTCAGTTCCGCTCGTTGTTCTTGCTCGCCAGCGCGTGCGCGGTCGCCGGTGAAGCGTCAAAGGCGGCCAGGATGCCCTCGATTAACTGCAGATCAAGGGCAGCTCCACACTCTTGAAAGACCTGGCGAGCCTCGCGCAGGCGGCGCAGACCTTCTTGATGGTCGTATTCGCCCGTGGAAGAATGCTGTATCAAAGCCTCACCATAGCTGCGCATGGTGCGCGCCCATTCCAGGCGCATGCCGCGCTCCTGTAGAGTTTCTAACGACCGCACGAAATGCGTTTGCGCCTCTTCATATTGATCCTGCGCTGCCAGGATGCTGCCCAGCAAGCGCTGCGCGCAGGCCAGCAGCCAGGCCTGCTCATAGTGGACAGCCTCTTCCATGCTCTGTTGCGTTAGTTGCCGCGCATTTTTAATATCACCCAACAGGAAGGAGACGCGCGCCCGCGCTAACATGCCCTCTGTGCGCGTCTCAGCTTCCAGGCCTTCCAACGCCAGCGCGTGCAACAGCGAGTTTTCGGCCTTGCGCAGCAATTGTGTGGAAGATAGACTTTTTTCTACTCCCGCTGAGCCTGTATCATTTCCTTTAGCGACCAGCGCCTGGACGATGCGCAATTGTCCGAGCGAGACCAGCGCCAAACCAATGCAAGGAGCAAAGTGGATTGCTCGACCAGCTCTCAACGCGTGGCACAATGATGAGCCAGCCTCATCAAGCTTACCCAGATACTGTAAAACAGAGGTCAAGTAACTGTACCAAAAACTGATGTATACTGGATCGCTTATCTGTTCAGCTAATACAAGCCCCCGCCTATACATACTTTCAGCTTCTAATAAATCACCGAAACGCGAGGATATTATGCCAAGATTTCCAACTGAGCCAGACATGATAGAAGTTTCGCCGACGCGTTCTGCTATGCCTAATGAGCGACGTAAAACACTCTGGGCTAATGTAAGCTCTGATTTTCGTAGATAGACATCACCTATCGTGCAACATACCATGGCAATTTCCCGCTGTCGTTCAAACTGTTCAAAGGTTGTAAGCGCGGTATGTAAGTGGTTCAGCGCATCCAGCGCCTGACCGCTAATTGCGGCTATTGTTCCTAAAAGTAGATGAGCGCGACCAAGATCGACAGGATCGCCTGCCAGCGTGCGACGAATAGCGGTTGAGTGAAAGGCATTTATTGCTCCATTATCTTGCTGCTCAAGCATTTCTTCAAAGATCAATAACGCTTGCTGCGCAGATTGACGCGCCTGTTCGAGACTTCCCTGCTGCCAGAAGGCATAGCTCTTCAGCAAACACAGACTGGCCCACGCTGGCCCTGCCTCTATGCCTGTTTCACGCAGCATTTGTTCAGCTTGATTATAACTTCCCATTGCGCGTCCATTATCACCACGATCAAACCAGGTTTTGCCGATTTCGACCCATAATAAGGCGTTAGTCTGCACATCAAACTGCGCATCAGGCCGTGTATCCGGTCGTTGAGAGGCTTGATGATAGGCTTTACGCGCTTCTAGAGCAAGCTCAAAGTAACTACAGGCTTCTTCATAATTGCCCTGAACCCGCGTGCATTCGCCGAGGCGTTCCAGCAGGTTAGCCAGGTGTAAGCATTCATCTGCATTAGCATTAGCCGGAAGGGTTCCGGCGTGTTCGAGAGCCAGGCGGTAGTGACGGACAGCTTCGGGATAAGCGGAGAGAGCATAGGCACGGTCTCCAGCCAGTTCGGCGTAGCGGGCGATGTTTGCTGAATCTGCGCCACCGCTGACGAGATGGTAGGCGATGGCGGCAGAGGCTTCTTCTTCGTGGTCACTGTAGAAGTGGATCAGGGCCTCGGCGGCGCGGCGGTGCAGGCTAGCACGGCGGCCAGCCGAGAGGCCGTCGTAGAGATGGCTCACCAGCAGTGGATGCCAGAAGTGATAGGTGATGTGCGTGCCGCTGCCCTCTTCGCTGAGCATACCTGCCTGCAACGCTTCTTCCAGCAGGTCGAGCAGGGTATCTTCGTCGCTGGCATTGGGGCCGGTGTCCATGGCGCGCAGCGCGCCAAATTCGAAAGAGCCTCCCAGCACGGCGGCTCGCACAAGCATACGCTGGCAGTCGCCGCTGATACGTCCCAGGCGCAGGTCGAGCACGGCGGCGATGGTATCGGGCAATGAGGCTGGCAGATCATCTGGCATGTTGTGCGCGTTGGGCGCAATGAATTTGGCGCCGAGGGCGGCTCCTACATTTCTTGCTAACTCCTCGGCGAAGAAGGGGTTGCCGGCGGCGCGTGCCTGGATACGCTGGACTACAGGTTCCGGCAAGCCGGAGACGAGGGCGCGAATCTGTTCGTCGGTAAGCGGCTGTACGTTGATGGTTTCAATTACCTGATCGCGCTGAAGATCGTTCAGCACGGAGCGCAATGGATGAGATGGCGCAAGCTCAATGTCGCGGCAGGTCCCGGCAATCAGGACAGGATGATAGCGCAGTTGACGCACAAGAAATGCCAGCAATTCGCAACTGCTACTGTCGGCCCACTGCAAGTCGTCCAGAACGATCAACAGAGGCGCACTTTCGCTAATGGTGGCGAGCAGGGCGCGCGCGGCCTCCCACAGGCGCAGTTGTTCCTGTTCGGGAGAAACGGTGGACGGGTCAGACGGCGGCAGCAAGTCTTCCAGTTCGGGCAGCAGGGCGCGCAGCGATTGATAGGCGTAGGGACGACGCGCAATTTCCTGATGCTGCCAGAGCCCGCGCGCCATGGCTTTGCGCAGTGTCTCTGTCCACATGCGATAAGGTATGCTGGTTTCCTGGATATAGGCGCGCGTCCAGGTGACGGTCCAGCCGCGCCGCGCCGCTTCGCGACCCATCTCTTCGGCGAGACGGGTTTTACCGATGCCGACATCACCTATCAACAACACACATTGCACCCGGTGTCGGGTCGCGAGCAAGGAGGCTGCGCTTTTCTTTTGTCCCGCCAGTTTCATACGCCTGGACTGCTCAGTATCGAGCAATAATTGCCGTAAATTATCCATTTCCCGGTCACGACCGACCAGGCGGCTCTGGTTGCTGCGGCCAACCGGCATGGTAGGACGCGCTTCTAACTCAGGTGGCTGTACCTGCGTATCACGCGCTTCATGCACCACAGGCAGCGACGAACTTGCGGTCAGAGATAATGCCGCCTGGTTGCCGTGCTGCGCTGCTTCATAGAGGGCGCACGTCTCCGGTAAGGGGGCCATCTTATATTCCTGCTGCAAAATAGCGGCAAAACGCTGGTAGATGCGCATGGCCTCGCCGCGCCTGCCAGATTGCGCCAATAAAAGAATGAGTCGCTGCACCGCAGCTTCGTTGGTAGGGTCAATAGCCAGCAGTCGATCCAACGTATCGATGGCGTCAGAGACGGCTTCACGCGCCATACGCAGATCGGCCAGTTCAAGCAGCAGCCCGATCAAGCCGCGCTGCAGCGATTCGCGCCGCGTTTGAGTCCATTCGGTATGTCTTTCCTCTGGCAGATAGTCTCCGGCATAGAGCAGCATGGCTTCTGCGAGCAATTGCTCGGATTGGCCGGGGTCATTGTTGGCGCGCGCGCGCGCCAGCAACGCATCAAAAGCATCGGCATCGACCCACACCATTGATTGATCGGCAAGCAATAGGGTCGCATGTTCTGTGAGCAATAAACTTGAAGTGGCGGGACGGCTGAGCGCGGGCTCAAAAAGCTGGCGCAGGCTATGCACAGCTTTGTCCAGGCGGTGGGAGGCTGTCTCAAAATCGAGGTCGGGCCAGAGGAGTTCGATAGCCTGCTCTCGGCCTATTTTGCGTCCGGGGCTGCTGATGAGGCAACTCAGCAGCGAGCGCACTCGTTGATGCTGCATGGAAGCATCGGCGACCGTCTGCCAGCGTTGGTCACTGCGCCGTTCGAGAGCAAATTGTCCCAGCACATAGAGACGCACCAGCGCGCCGGTTACTTCTGATGCGCTCGTTTCAATGGTATCATCGCCACCCCTCGTACCCTCTAAACCGGCTGGGAGTTGTTTACCTACGTAAGTACGCACAGTGCGCCCGTTGATAGTCCGATATGCATACCAGTAAGGGCCGTGTCCAGTACCCTCGCGGCACTTGCGACAGCGCGGTTTGCCACAATAGCTTACCTGCTGGTGATAGGTGATCTTACTATCCATCTCGTCACTGTCTCCTTTGCAACAGCGTGTGATCCCAAGTCAAGGTACGAGGGCGAATGACTACACACTCATCCTACCACCATAGTCATTGTACCTCTCTATTGCCGGTGTGTCTATGCAAAAAAATGACGCACTCCAAAATTAGAATAACGCGCATGCTATCAAAACCGTGGAAATTGCGGGAGAAATTGGGAAGATCGGTTCAAGATGATGCATCATAAGAAAGCTGGTATAAGACAATTGGGGTCGGACACCCACCAGAGGCGCCCCTACATTTATCTCCGCACCCCACCCATAATATGTTTGCCTATAGTGGGTGTCCGGGAGGCGCGGTTTTGACTATCAACAGAACCACCGGAAGTGACGTGGGATATCACAAGAAGTGTTACAACGTACACTTTGTGCATAAGACGAGAATGTGTTAGAGGAAACTTCTCATGCAGAATATTATGGAGAGAGGAAAAGCAGTTATGAGTCATTTTGACGATGAGGAGTAAGACTTCACCCTTGCAGTCGGCTTCCCCTCCCATCAATCCAAGATCGATAGTCCACGAGTGGTATGTATAAGCTTTTCAGATGTCTTATACCTGTCTTATCATTTGGCTTCAGCCAACTACATTTTCTATGTCCCAAACTTTAGAATACAGGCATGACGGGCAGGGGAGGGGATCAGTAAACGCCCGTCATGCTGCGGAGCGTTGCTTACCGCTCGCACCTGTTCGGGGTGCAATGAGACAAACACGACCGGTACTAACAAAGCGACGCACCTGTGGAAAGTATAAGCTGGCAGAGTTCGCGCAACATCCTTTGCTGCTTCCATAAGGGTCTACTGATTACCGTTGCTACTTTGAGAAGATGAGGGTGGAGAAAACATCGATTCCTCATATTCCGAGGGTGGAGGCAACTGCGCCCGGCCTCTGCCGATATAGCCGCCAATTGCACCACCGGCCAGCGCGAGCAGGCATCCAAGCACAATCTCGAGCGCGAGGCTTATGACAAAAACCTGTAGAACCAGCGCATTGGTATACGTGATGCCAAGATGCTGGCTGGTTGATGCCTGCTGGAATTGCTGGCGAATGTAATCGATGTTCACATAATCCAATATAAACGAAAGCAGGCTAACCAGAAAAGAACCGATCAGGCCTGTCAGAAAACCCGACAGCACGCCGGTGCCAAGCTTGCCAGTGCGTGTGGATGCGCGCTGACCGGCGAGCAATCCGAAGAGGAGGTAGATAGCAAGCGCGACATATGTACCTATAGAGCCGAGGCCAAGAAAGCCGCTGAGGTAACTAAATGCGACCTGGACAACCAGGAGGATAAGTCCAAAGATGATAGCATACCGCAGTGCGGGATTGCTTACACGCAGATTCATATTTTTCTCCTAGACTACTTCGGTAAATGCTTGCCACGATACTATACATTGCGCGTTCGCTGCATCATACTCCAATTCTTGCGCAGAAACAACTCTTAATTATTATCCCGTGGCGGAGGTGGCATGTATTCCTGCTGCGATGGAATGTATTCTTGCGGTGGCGGAGCGTAACCCTGCGGCGGGTAAGGCGGAGGTGGCATATACATGGGACCCGGATACTGCGGAATTGAAGAAACCGGCACTCGCCCTTTGCCAATCGCGCCGCCGATGGCCCCTACACCCAGCGCCAGCAAGCATGCCCCCACTACTAAGATGACCAGGAACAGGAGCACAAGCGCAATGACAACATTGTTTGTATAATCGATTGCGATACCCTGATTCAGGTTGTTCGCGCTTTGCTGCAACTGCTGGCGCAGCGCATCAATATTTCCCAGGGAGAATATAAGAAGCACGACAGAGGGAATCACAGAACTGATCAGACCTGTCAGAAAACCCGTTAAGACGCCGGTGCCGGTCCTACCTGTGCGAGAAGAAGCGCGATAGCCTGCAAAACCAACGAGGAACAGAAATAAAATGACATTGAGAACAAAGCCCACAAAACCCAGTAAAAAGATGAGCGCAGTTTCGACGACGCCGAGAATAAGGCCGAAGAGAAGTCCATTCTGTAGAGCGGGATTGCCCGAACGCGGCTGCATTTTCTTCTCCTGATACATACTATTTTGCTCGATATTTGCTGGTACTTTTAACACGAAGCATGATACAGCAATTCATGAGAAGAAACAAGCCTATGCCTGCTCGCGCAAATCGTCCAGCGCTTGTTGCAGGCGGGCGTTGCGCGCGGCCAGTAAATCCCTCTCCTGGAGCGCCTGCTGCAGTTCAGCGCGCAGGGTTAGTTTTTCTTGCGCGGTGCGGTCGAGGGAAAGGCGCAGTTCCCCGGCGTTTTGAGTAGCATCTTCTAGTTCTTTGCCGCGTTTGCCGTGTTCGTGATGCAGGCTCTGCAATTCCTGTTCCAGGTCGGCGTTGGCGGTGCGCAAGGCCAGGATTTCTGCGGTGAAGAGCCTGACATGCTTCTTATGTTCTTCTCGCTCGTGCTCAACTTCCTGTTCTAGTGTATCAATGTAGGGGCTATAGCGCCAGCCCAGCAAAATGTCGTACAGTTCGCGTTCGGAGCTGCTCTCTTTGCTCTGAGCGCGCAGTCGTTGCAGTTCGGCGGTCTGCCAGTGACCGCCTGCCAGCAAACCACCCAGCGCGCGCAGGGCGAGATTCAGTTGATCGGCTTGCAGCACGCCGGTGAAGCCCTGCGAATGACCGGCCCAGAGGCCATATTCCGCGAGCATCTTCGCGTATTCGCGGATATCCATGTGCGGAGCCAGTATGCCGAGAATACCGGCCGTTTCAGCGCGCAGCAAAGAAGGCGCATCAGGGTCGTGCAACATCTCCAAAAGGGTGTCTTCCGCTTCCTGACCAAGCAGCAGGAAGGCATACAAGAAACGCCTGCTATGATTGGGGAAATCGTAGAGGACTTGAGCCATAAAATCTGTCACAGCGCGGCCTCCCAATAAAAGTAAGAGAGCGAGAATACGCAGGCTGGCGCGCTCGTCGCTGTGAAGTTGGGCATATTCGAGCAGCGCAGGGATCATCTCGTGCTCGCGATCAATCTGTATAGCCTCATCGTGGATGCGCTCCAGCAGAAGTGTCAGAGCCATCGAAACATCATCAGAGTTGTCGCTTGACAGCAATTGCACCAGTTCATCCTTGATGACGACAGTAGGCATGCGCCGAAATATGACGCGCGCGGCCTCGCGGCGGGTGCGATTGTTGACATCGCTATGCGCGGCCCAGATAAAGGAGAAGGCAGGTACGCCTATTTCGCACAAGATGTTCTGCGCGGCCTGGACGATGGCAGGGTCGGCATCGGTTATCAGGCTGCCGACGGCTGGTACCGCCTGCGCCCCAATCTCCACCAGGGTGATTTCTGCTCCATGCCGCCGCGTGGGCATATACAGCGCTTCAAGCAGTTCGTTCAGCACCGGTTCGCTGCGGGCATCGCCCTGTTTTACCATGCATACCAGCGTCTCCGAAGCATCGCCAACAAGATGCGCATCTTCCAGCCCTTCCAGCAGCACAGGAACACTGATATCAGCCAGCTCATTTGCCAGCAGGTTTACCAATGCCTCGCGCGCGCGCTGCGGAGGCGGAGGTGTGTGCGCGAAGAGCTGCACTACATCAATGAGTGTTTCAGGCGACTGACGCGCCAGTTCCACTACAAGCTCACGCGAACGTTCCTGCGCCAGGCTATTCAGGGAATCCAGGCCGCTTACCAGAGCGGGCAGGATGGCAGAACCGAACTCCAGCAGCAGCGCCTGCGCAGCCGCGCCGCGCTGGTTGTCATCCAGCAGGTTCACCAAAGGGGGGATTGCCTCCTGTGGGTTTTGGAGAAGGTATGCGGCGATGACTGCTCGCCAATTGCGGTCAGGATGATCGATAACATCGAGCAGGGCCGGAACAATCACATGACCCGGAATGCGCCCTGCTGCCTCACGCACATTGGTCTGCACGCTGCGATCTGGATGAAACAGATTGCTGACCAGCAGTTGCGCCGCTTCTGGTCCCTTCGCCACGAAAACATTAGTGACGTGCTGCGCCTGCGCATCGCTGCCCCGCGCATAGACTGCCAGCAAGCGCTCGCCGGGGAAGGGCGTCATGCCCAGCAAGGCGCGTTCAACACGCAAGGTGACAGGCGATTGCTGGTCAGCGTCCAGCGCGGTGATAAGCTGGTCGCATGCTGCATCGCCAAGATTGCTCAGCGCATTAACCGCTCCTTCGTAGAACAGTGGGTCGGAACTTGCAAGCATACCTATCAATGGGGCAACCGCGCGCTCATCCTGGGACTGTCCAAGCGCATCTATCAACGCCAACACCAGTTGTTGATCTACCTGCTCTAGCGACTGCGCCGGGGGCGCTTCTGTTTCAAGTAAAGCAATCAAGGTCGGGACGGCTTCCGGATCATGTAAGCGCGCCAGCACATGTACCAGTAAATGAGTGCGCCCCGGCACCACAGGTATCAGCGCCTCGATTACCGGCTCAACAGCAGGCGCGCCAATAGCACCCAGAATCTGCTCTGCGCCGCTGGCTACCAGGTCATCTTCTCCCTGCAACACCAGGTAAATCAGGCCGGGAATACTTTCGGGCGCATAGTGCAGCAGCGCTTTCGCAATCTGCGGGCGCACCAGAGGTGAAGGATCGGCCAGTAAACGCAGCAGAGCCGACATTGCGCGCGGATCGCGCACGCTGCCTAGAATCTGGGTGATCCGCGCAGTCACCATATCTGAAGATGGCTGGCGCAGTTCTTTCAGGAGAGCCGGAGTCGCAGCTGCGCCGATCTCGCGTAAAGCGCGCGCCGCGCCGCCTGCTACCTGCTCGTCATTTGAAGCAAGATTCTGTATAAACACTTCAACAGCCATCTCGCCGGCCGCGCTCTCTTCAGCGGCACGCCCCTGCTGCACCAGCATCTCACGTGCCTTCTGCTGAATTTCAGGCGCGTACGCATGCTGCAAGATACGTGACAGGGTGATCATGACCTGCTGGTGCTGCTCATCCGTCAACCGGCGATCTTCATCAGACTCGCTCAGGAAATGCTCGATGATACGCAGGGCAACGCCATGAATGTGCGTGGTGGCGGATGTTGAAGAGAGATTTTCCAGTTCCGCAATCAGGCATGGCAGAGCAAGCTCAGGACCGAGCCGGATGAGTGCATTGGCAGCCCGGCCTACAATCGATTGATCCTGGTCATACAAGCAGGCATTTAAGGGGTCAACGGCATTCTGCTCACCGGATCCGCCGAGGATGTTAATGGCGGCGGAACGCAGGCGCGGACTTCTTCCGGCGCCGACCTTGCTCAGCTCGGCTGCTTGAGGAACGGCAACCGCTCCCAGGTGTCCGATGACGCGCACAAGCCGCTTGACCTGGGCATCATAGGCGCTGTCGTCCACAATTTCGCGGAGCCGGTTGAAGAGGAGCGATGGCACAACTTCCATATCAAGCAGGATGATCAATTCGTCGATATCGCGCAACATCAGCAGCAAGAAAAGCGCCTGGTAGATTTCCTGGGCGTCCTCCTCGGCATGCCGGGTAACTAGACGAGCCAGGGCAACGCGCTGTGATCCATCCCACAACGCCTCGTTCAGCATCTCTTCGAGGCCGGGAGGCATAACGAGCAGAGGCGCGTTGGAGATATAGGGAGGCGAGCTGGCGACGCCCACACACAGCAGACTCAATGCCAGCGCGTCCAACGCGGCGGAGGGATGGGCGCGTCCATATTCGATGAAACGCTGCGCCTGGGTCAACGGATCATCCAGCATGCCAGCCCAAAGGGCCAGTGGCAAACTCCAACGCGTGTAGGCGTCGGTCGTGTCCTGGCGCTTCATGGCCTGCGAGAGCAACCCGGCAAACGATGTTGGCTGCAAAGGCGTATCGTTGATAGCTTGCAAGGTGACAAAATATTCCGCTATTGCATAGGCGGCCAGCATTTCATGACGAAAGCTCAAGATGCCGCGCGGGCTGATTGCAAGCATCACGGCATCGAGCGCGAATTGCAGCAGGCGGGTGATTTCCGCGCGGCTATATGGTTCATGCAGGCTATCGGAAAGAAACATTTCATCGGCGTGCTTACCAAGCCAGCCTTGCAGCGCGCCAGCGTGATCATCGAGCGAAGGTTGGCCGATGCGCAGCAGGTGTTGCTCCTCGTGCAACTGGATAGCCAGGGGCGTGTTTGACCAACGCGCGGCGCAGGCAATTTCACCTAGGAAGCGCAGCACATCTTTTTCCTGGGGCGCGCGCTTTTGCCACGCTGGCTGCTTCTGGGCTTGCTGGACCAGGTCGGAGGCATAGGCGCGCAGCAGGCGACCACGCGTATCGAGGCGTTTTCCTCGTTCTATACCGATGCTATCGATGACGCTCAGCAAAGCCAGCATGAACAAAGGAACGGAACAGAGCGCGCGCAGTCGAGTATGGGCTATCATATCCATAATCTGACCTGCAGTGTGTCGCCACCTCTTGCCAGATTTTTCGCCCTCGATGTAACGCTCAACAAAGTTGCGCGCCTGCTCTTCCTCTAACGGCTGCACTGCCGCGCGCACTACGAGATTGGCTTCGACGGCCTGGGCCAGTTGAGGCTGGCGCAGGTAATCGACTTCACGGCACGCCACGATCACGCGGCTGCGCGCCTGGCTCATCAGCTCGGCCAGTTCCGCGACAACACCTGGCTGATAGGCTTCATCAATTTCGTGCAAGCCATCATAGAGCAGCAGAAGTCGCCCCTGGTCAGCCAGCTTGCGCAAATAGGGACGCAGGTGGTGGATTCCTGGTAAGTCGCTGGCAGCCAGAAAATCAAGCAGCCGCGATATGCCAGGCTGCAGCGCGGCCTCCTGCGCATACCAATCGGCATGCATTTTGAGAAAGAGGTTATAATTGCGCAGCGGGACGTAAAGCGGAACTTTCTGGCGCCCAAACAGAACTGAG
>DATGGW010000372.1:0-11084 GCA_035308345.1 Ktedonobacteraceae bacterium
AGCGAACAGAAGTCAAGCGCATTGCGAGGCACGAGCAACTTGGCTTGACTTCTATTCGTGTCGCGGTACACTTAGGCGTCCTGATTGAAGATGACATTTTCACTGAACACTTATGGTGACATTTTCACTGGACGTTGACAGGGGGGCAGTATGTCTACTCAGTATTTCTCAAAGTCCGCACGCACCCCTGCGCGGGTGGGGTTCATCCGCCGCTGTGGTGAAAGAGAGCGTGCTTGATGGTCCCTTTTCTCCTCGATAAAGAGCGTGAAGGAGTCTCATGGCTTCTCTAGGGTACCTCTTGTCCATATCAGGATGTGCTGCACTCGCTCCGCAAGAGCTGCAGGAGCAATTTTTATCAAGTCGTAGCCCAGAGAGAGGTAGGTTTCTTCATGGATGTGCTCGAACACGAGCGATTCTTCAAACGTGATTTTTCGCGCCGAACTCGGCTGGCAGAACCCAAGATGTTCGATGAAGAACACCTGCCTTTGGTAAATCCTCTCGCGCTCAATTCTCGCTAGTTCCTCTAGAAGACCGGCAGAGAGAGGATAGCCCAGATAACGGCTTAAGGCCAGCGTGCAAATTGGCGATCGGTCAAACCACTGGGGGTCGGAAGGCACCATCGCCGCTTCAAGTTGCCTCTGTTTTTGGAATAGGACAATGGCATCGATGAAGTCGGGCCGCAAGTGCGGCTCAAGATTGCCACGCCTCTGCTCACGTGCAATGACATCGGTGGCGGCTTCCTCCACCACCCGATAGCCCTGACTTTTCAACTTATGAAGAAAGGAGGTTTTTCCTGACCCAGGGGTCCCAGTGAGATTATATCGTTTCATACAAGCAGTCCTCTCGCTCACTGTTTCAACTCCATGGTCGTTTCTCTTTGGCCTTTTCCCCCTCATTTCTTCAGGACAACTCCGCCCTTGTCTATTCATTCACCGCGTGGTCTCAGTAGCGGGGAACATCTCCCATCACAAGATGAGTTCTGAACAAAGCGCTGATGAAACGGGAAGCGCTTGGTTCGTCTTGGCTGTAAATCCCAACATTTAGAGGGTGAAACCGGTATAATTTGGTGGGCGATTTGGCTCTCGCACTTCCGGCCGCAAATTCTCTTAAGTTGAGCAAGAGCCTTAGAACCTGCTCGCTCTTCGTGCTTTTTACCATCCCTACACTGATGCGTTGTAATCAACGCCCAACAGGACATCTTGCACGCTGCTAAAATCGACGCCAGGGTTCTGACTCTTGTCTATGATCAGCGAAAGCGTCTGATTCACTGTAATGCCTGCCAGCGCGTTTAGGGGAGAAAGCGGGACGGTCGATTGCGTGTCCGTAATGGGCGGGTTGTTAGAAAACGTCGCACCATTAGTGAGCGTGATCGGAATGGTTTGTAACGGGGTCGTTGCTCTCACGGAAGCTTTCACAGTGCCAATATTCTTGCCGCCAATGACCAGCACTGCTATATTGTTGATCGTGCGCTTTTGCTCCTGGGCAGGCAGGTTGATGGCCGTCAGATCGAAGGCAATCGTTGCTTGGCTGCCGTGGCCTTGCAGATCAGCTAGGCCGGAAAGCTGTTGTTTATAGGCGGAGACCAGGATGAACTTCGAGATTGTAGTCGGCATCTGCTGGAGCTGCGTTTGATAGAGGCTCGGCGAGAATTGCGCCCGCAGATTCATGGTGAACAGCACGTCGGCCAGGTCGCTCAGCCCGGAAAGATTCGCCGCCGCCGGAAATTCTAGCTTCCAGAATGTCTCAATGCCGCTGCCCTCGAATTGCATCAATGTCCCGCCCGGCAGTCCGTAGATTTGCCTGTCGGTGGTTCCCAAGTTAAACTCCGAGATGGGCAACGCATCCGCCGGGCGCATAGAAAGGCGCATGGAGCCATCGCTCGCGCTGATCTGTGAGACACCTCCATTGCTGAGCAAGCCGCGTATTGGTGATGTTGCAGCTGTGCGGCTTAGCGTCGGAGTGACGGCGATCACGCGATAGCTGTAAGTTCCAGGATATGCCCATTGCAGCGTCTGCTCCTGCGTCTGGAAGATGCACTGGCCTGTTGTCAACAACTGCGCGAACTGCAACGGGAAGTCCCTTGCCAGCGACACAGTATATTTCACCGGAATCATCTCTTGCAGGCCTTCTAGGTACTGCACCTCCAGTTCCGCCAGATCGAGCTGCAGTTGATCGGCACCGCCCACGCCCTGCTCCTGCGTCGGGAAGTAGTCCATCTGGATGATGGTAATGTCCGTGTTCTGCTCGTAGGAGAGTGCACGCTGCGCCAGCCACGCTATTTGTGTCGCCAAGTCAAGGTACTGTCGCAGAATACGCTTGAACAGCGTGGCCATGTAGGACCAGAATTCGCTGCTGAGGTAGCGATCCTGTGCGAAGGCCAGCAACTGCGTAGCCAGTTGCGCGTCGGAGGCGGCTATCTGCTGGTTCAGGTCGGCAATCGTGACTGAGCGCTGCGCGATATCTAACTGCGCCTGCGCTGAGGGCAGGTTCTGGCCTTCGAGGTTCGATAGCTGGCTCTGGCGCTGGTTCTGCGCACTCGCCATACTGGAAAGCGTCATATAGCTTGCGACGTAAAACGCGCCAAAACCGGCCATGGTCGAAGCACCCGCACCCAATCCTAACAGCCCCGCCGTATCAGATGAACTGATGCCAGCCTCTGCCCCTACTCCCGCCGCCACGCCTGATGTGAAGAAGGACGGCAGCCCTTTCACAATCCCTACCATGCCGCTAATATAGTCGCCAAGCTCTCCGAAAAAACTGTCGTGATCCGAGATTTGCTGCTCTAGGGTCGAAATTTGCTGGTTCACTTGCGCGATCAGAATCTTTGCCTGCTGCACCTGGTCCTGTGCGATGCTTGCCTGCTGCTGCGCGATCTCCGCTTTGAGATTCGCCTGTTGCAGCATGGCCGAATTCTTCATATTTTCAATCGTGGCGTTTTCCAACTGCGCCATTGCATTCAAGAAATCTGTTTCCGCCGATTTGGCCTCAGCCGTAAACTTGTCTGCCGCCATTTTGAGCGTGGAGTAACGCAAGATGGGTACCATGTCATCTGCGTAACCAAAGAAGTTCAGCCCGGCATCAATCTGCGTGAAACCGAGTTTGCCCCTTGTCAGCTGCGAAGCCTGTGCCGGGTTAACGTATCCGTCGAAGAAGTATCCCAGCCCCTGTTGTGCATCCCATGTTGGATTGATGGGCGGCACGGCACCATGTAGATAGTAGATACCTTTGTACAGTTCGCGCGCACGGGCGATGTTTGAAGCGTCGTCACTCCTGTAGAGCGTGTCAGCCCATTCCAACATGGCCTCACCCATCTGTAAGCGGAAGAAAAGCCTTTCAACCGGGTGAATCCCGCCTGGGATCAGGTTCTGGCTGTTCCCGGCGGTGACGAGGATATCAGATGCTGTCGATGCACCCCAATAGAGTGAATCATCATCGGCGAAAACCGGGTAACCTGGAAGCTTCGTTTCCGTGTCTACGGTGTACGGCAAATTCCCCGCGTGATAGAGTGGAAAGTTCGTCCAACTACCCCACCATTTATATTCATAGAAGTCACGCCAGGCAGTGCTATCGGATGTGGCAGCTTTACCAACCAGGAAGTACGCGGAGCGGCCAAACTCCAATATCGCAGTCGGATAATCTCCCAGCGCGAGCAAAGCCTGTGCGCTGATCACTGGCAGTGTGAACATTTCCAGGTAGGTAAGACTGCACGCAAGGGCTGTCTGGTAAAACAGCGCCCATTGATCGAAAGAAACTCCTTCTTCAATATCGACTATGTGCCAAAGCGTCATCAGCTTCTGCAAGTCGTCGAGCGATTTTATAGACATGCCTTTCCTGGTCGCGAAAGTGCTCGCCAGATCCAATTGCGGAACAACGGGAAAAGGCAGTTGCCCGAGGATGTCAAGTGCAGCCTGATACTCGTTCTGATCCATGTACTGGTAGGCCTGGACAAGCTGATCCTGCAAGGCCAGTGCCCCGACATACGACTGGTAGAGCGCTTGGTTGGGTCCATTGGTATTTGCCCAATTCTGGAGGTTCTTGCGTGTGTCCGCACTGACAGTGATCTGGAAAAGTTGGCGAATCTGGAAGTAGTTTTCAAACGAGATAGGCTGTTGTTGTAGCAGCCATTCACCATATTCTAGGAAGTATGGTGCCTTGCCTTGCATGAGGTCGGGAATGATGGGTTGTCCTAGCACGTCGGGATCAGTATGCGACGGATCAACCACGCTCTGGAAACTGTCGCGGAAAAATCCTTGCAGCGTGTAGATGTTTTCCCATACTGCATCGGATGTCACGCTGTCCGCACGCGTGAAATCCGTGCGGTAGCGCAGCGACAGTTCCTGTGCGGACACGCCTGTCAGCCCAATAAGTGTATCGAGATACTGCCGCGCTGTGGCGCTGCCGCGTAGAGGGATCTTCGCTGTTGGAATGCCGAAGCCGAAGGTATTGCCTGTGGCCGACGTCAGGATCTCCGTCAGAATGGGGATCAGGATTTCGTTCGCCACTACTGTAGTCGTATCCTGCGTCGTGAAATCCTGATGAAAGCGGTTGCGCAGTTGCTGCTGCGCCTGCTGCTCGGTCAGCGCGAGCGGCGTGACATACTCGACCAACGTAATCATGTTCGTCCACCGCGTGCGGAGGTAGTCTCTGTACCCCAGTTCCAGGAGAAACTCGGGAGTAGGAATGGTCAGCGGATAGGGGCCGTAGTATTCAGCCTGGTTGATTGTAATCGCTTCTGCTGGGCTTTTTTGGAAGAGGGTTGAGTCAACCGTCCAATCGACGGCGAAAATGCCTGCGAACTGGCCGACTTTTTCGCTTAGTTCGTCAAAAGCCTGCTGCACTTCCGGTTCCTTCAGGCTGTCGCTCAGCGATTTTTGATAGGCGCTCAATCCTTCTGGCGTTTTTAACTGCTGCCACGGCGGTATCGGCCTAATTCTGCCAAGAACCCCTTGTGGGTCGAGGAAGGCTGTTTCCAACTGCGTAACGGCACTCTGTCGCAGAGTCAGCGGCCAGTCTTTGAAAATGGATTGCGAAGAGGGCATCAGCACCAACTGCGCAATTAGGCCGCTCAACAGCTTTATATGAGCGGTTTGCATCCTCTGACCGATGTCAGTCCAGTTGCTTTGGGTGAGTGTCTCCTGCGGTATGGGAGCCGAGAGGTTGACGACCATAGACTTGCCGCTGGCGGACATAGGTGAAGTGACCAAAAAAGGGGCCGTGGTGGGGCCTGCGGAAACTTTCAAGAGGAATTGGGCATTTGAGCAACTTGTTAGCAGGCACAACCGCTGCGCTACGAGTGGCGAGGCAACCCAGACAATTTGGTAAAGACCGCCAAGTGAAGAATTCCCACTGCCCAGCAGCGTTTCATTTTGCTGGGATGTATCCGCAGATGGGCTGGGTTCCAAGAAATATACCTGTACCGTAAGATCTTGCAGCGGATAGCCTGAACTGGCGTTCAATAGGATTCCGCTGATGTTCAGTGCCACAATGCCTTGCTGGCCTGATTGTGACAGCAAATTCGGCAATGAGGGGTTCGTACTCTTTTCCTGCAGCATTTTTCACGCTCCTTCGTTATACATGAGCCTGCGCGCTCATCACTTTGGCCGAGACCAGGGCTTGCCTAATTGTAAATCCCAACATTTAGAGGGCGAAAGCGGTATGATTTGGTGGGCGCCTTTGGCTCTCGCACTTCCGGCCGCAAATTCTCTTACAGCCCTTCTCAAGCCTCAGGAGAGCACCTCTTCGGGATATCGGTATGTTTTCTCTGGCCCAGAGAATTCTACTACAGCGGTGGACATAAAGGTTGATTCATCCCACTACTCATCCTTTTCCTCTGACTGGACAGCAGGCAGGTAGCCACAATGTGTAAACCAGCCGCCGGCATTAGCAGCGGCCTATTGCACGGTGAACGAAGTGAGCATGCCCAGTGTGAAATCCGGTTTGCCTGTGGCCTTATCAAGCACCTGGGAGAGCGCCACGTAGGTGCCGGCGGTCAGATTGAATTTCACCCAACCCGAGAGTCCTGGCGAGATGGCGGCCATGCCACCGATATTGATGAAGGGCGGGGGGCCGGACGGGTGCAGTAAAAACACGCTGACATCCTGTGCTGTCTTGCCGGGAGCCAGTTTCACCACGTTAAACTCATAGGGTTCCTGGCCGGTATTCATGACCTGCCAGGTCACGGCGCCTACGCTCACGGTGGTCGGCAGTCCGATGCTGAAGCTCTTGAGCGTGACCTGCCCGGTGGCGGTGGGTGCAGCAGGCTGCGCGTTGTTGGCGGGCGCCGACACCGTGAACGAGGTAATCATACCTTTGAGGTACTGGCGCACCCCATCTTTGGCCGGGATGGGACACATGGCCACGTATTGGCCGGCGGGCAGATTGAGCATGACCTCGCTGCTCTTGCCAGGTGCGGTGATATTTGGCCCACCCATCAGCTTGCCCAGCGTGCGCATCACCAGCAGGCCTTTTTGCAGCAGGGCGCTATGAAACTGGTCATACGTGACACCGCTATTCAGTTGCACCAGTTGAGCCTGGTGGAGCTGCGTGCCACTATTGACGAAGGTGATGTCGACCAGGCCGGCGGGCACCGTCTGCGGAAGGGTATAGGAAAAGTCCACCGCAGTGATGGTGATCGCCGCAATACTGGGTTGGCTGGTGGCAGCGGTCGTTGGCGCCGTCGTAGGGCCAGGCGAGCTCCCGGTCGTCGTTTGGCCACAGGCGACTACTCCCACGGACAAGATCAACACGGCCATCGGAAGAAGAACATACCGCGCTCCTCGCTTTCTTACTACATACAACATGGTTGCGCCTCCTTTTTGTTTGGGTTGCTCATTGCGGCTATCCGCCTTCTCACTCCACACAAAATGTTCAATAATTATGTACACCGCTCTAGGTCATCGGTCCTACCTTTCATGAACTTCCAGTTGTTTCAAGCTGGAACACAGTTTAATCAAGAAGCCTCCGATGGTTGCTCCCTTGCGGCGCGGCAGTCTCTGGCACTCCCGGCTGAGCCCTGCCGCCCTGCGCAGCTCGGCCATTGCGCGCTGCCATGAGCGGCAGCGCTCGAACATCAACTGCTGATGGATTAGGATAGGAGGGATCATCGCTTTGCTCCTTCTCCTGCATCTCTCTATCAAATAGGGTAGCTGCATAAAGCAGTGGTATGAATATCATCGAGTAATCACTCATTTATCACCCGTGTGTGATATACTGATCTCGTCAGTAGTTGAGCCTATCCTTCATAGATAGAGTTCCTGGTTGAGAGAGCGGTCGGTTCTTCTCCTGCAAGAGATGGGAGGGCCTCATGGTCAAGAAAGCGACAGAAGCCACGCCAAATCGTCTCTTGCGTGCCGCACGCAAGGAACGCAACTGGACCCAGAAGGAAGTTGCCGACCACATCGGGGCACCGCAGTCCTTCAACGTCAGTCGTTGGGAGCAGGGCACGGCCTTCCCCAGCACCCACTACATTCAGCAACTCTGTCTGCTCTTCGAGAAATCGGCGAAGGAATTGGGGTTGTCAGCGGAAGAGCCTACCCAGAGCAATCAACCATCCGCAGAGTCAGAGGCACTCCCCCTCTGGAATGTGCCTTTCGGGCGCAACCCCTTTTTCACCGGACGTGGTCTGCTGCTCGAACGACTACACGCCCAGCTTTCCCGCAGCCATAGTGCTGCCCTCACGCAGTCCTATGCCTTGAGCGGTCTGGGTGGCATCGGCAAAACCCAGACCGCCATCGAGTATGCCTATCGCTACCGAGAGGAGTACCACGCGGTCCTCTGGGTGCGGGCGGCCAGTCGCGAGACGCTAGTCGCCGACTTTGTGGCGCTGGCGCGGCTGCTTGCGTTACCCGACCAGAATGCCCAGGACCAACTGCTCATTGTGGTGGCGGTCAAGCGCTGGCTGGAGCAGCAGGAGGGCTGGCTGCTCATCCTGGATAACGCCGATGAGCTTGTGCTCTTGGCCGACTTCCTGCCGAGTGCAGGCGCAGGGCATGTGCTGCTGACCACGCGGGCGCAGGCCACCGGCAAGATCGCCCAGAGCCTCTCGGTGGAGAAGATGGAGGTCTCCGAAGGTGTGCAGTTGCTCTTGCGCCGAGCCAAAATGCTGGGCCGCGAGGAGGCGCTTGAGTACGTCTCAGCCGCTGTGCGCAAGACAGCCCAGCAGCTGGTTGAGGAACTGGATGGCTTGCCGCTGGCCCTCGATCAAGCAGGGGCGTATATCGAGGACACAGGCAGTAGTCTCTCAGAGTACCTTCAACTCTATCGCCGGCACCACCTGGCGCTCCTCCAGCAGCAGAGTAGCCTGTCGACCGATTATCCGCACACCGTCGCCAGCACCTGGACGCTCTCCTTTCGCCAGGTGGAGCAAGCCAACCCTGCGGCTGCTGACCTGCTCCGACTGTGCGCCTTCTTGCATCCGGATGCCATCCCTGAAATCATCCTCACCGAGGGAGCCACTGAGCTAGGACCAGTGCTTTCGCAGGTAGATGCGGACCCCTTACTCCTCAAGGGAGCCATACAGGTGTTGCGCCGCTACTCGCTGGTCAAGCGCGACCCGGACACAAAGCAACTCAACATCCATCGCCTGGTGCAAGTCGTGCTCAAGGACAGCCTGGATGAGGCGGCACAGCGGCAGTGGGCCGAGCGCAGCGTGCGGGCCGTGAACCGAGCAATTCCTGAGGCGGAGTTTCTCTTCTGGGAGCAGGAGCAGCGCTATGATCTTTGCCTGCCACATGCGCTGATCGGCATCCAATTGATCGAGCAGTACAACTTCACCTTTCTAGAAGCCGCCCGTCTGCTCTATACGGCGGGGAGCTACCTGAGCTACCGCGGTCAGTACGCGCAAGTCGAACCGCTCCTCGTTCGTGCGCTCGCCCTGCGGGAACAGGTGTTGGGACCTGAGCATCCCGAGACGGCCAGCGCCCTCAATTTTCTGGCAGAGTTCTACGTTATTCGAGGCAATTTCCAGCAGGCTGAACGACTCTTGCAGCCCGCTCTGGTGGGCTTTGAGCGCGTGCTGGGACCTGAGCATCCCGTGATCGCTACTGCTCTCGAGATCCTGGCAACCGCCTACATGTACAGAGGCAAGTACGCCGAGGCCGAACCCCTCGTGCAGCGTTCGCTCGCTATCCGTGAACAGGTGTTGGGAAAGAGCCATTTCCAGGTGGCACAGTGCCTCAACGACTTGGCCGCTGTTTATTATTACCAGGGCAAGTATGCTCTAGCCGAACCGCTCTTGCAGCAGGCGCTGGCTCTCTATGAGAACATGCAGGGCGCGGAGTATCAGCTCACTTGCATCACGCTCAATAACCTGGCAGGTCTCTACATCAGGCAAGGCAAGTATGCCCAGGCCGAAGCGCTCTTCCAGCGTGTCCTTGCCACACGAGAGCGCGTGCTGGGACCCGAGCATCCCACAACTGGTATAAGCCTGCGTGATCTGGGGCGGCTCTACACCGCGCAAGGGAAATACGCGCAGGCTGAAGCCCTCTTGCAGCGCGCCCTGGCACTCCTTGAGCGGGGGCTGGGGCTCGAGCATGACTTTACCATTCAGGCCCGGCTCTCCCTGGCCGAGGTCTCTCAAGCGACCGGCCAGGAGGCGCAAGCTGAGTCGCTCTATCAGCAGGCCCTGGCGAGTTTTGAGAGCGTGCTGGGACCCGAGCATTACCTCGTGGCTGAAACGCTCATCGGACTAGCCCAGCTCTACACGCGCAAGGGGCATTACAAGCAGGCCGAACAACTCCTTGCGCGGGCGCTTTCCATCGATGAACATGCCTTGGGACCGGAGCATCCCCAGACGGCAACGATCCTGGATGCCCAGGGGCATCTTGCTTTGCTACAAGGTCGGGAGGAGCAGGCCGAACCACGCTTCCAGCGGGCCCTGGCAATCCAGAAACAAGCGCTTGGAAGTACTCATCCTGATATAGCACACACGCTCCAGCATATGGGTGCACTCTCCCAGGCGCGGGGGAAGTACGAGCAGGCTGAGCCGCTCTACCAGCGTGCGCTGGCGATCTACGAGCAAGCGCTCGGCCCTGAGCATCCCGATACGATCACTGTTGGCAAGGACTACCACCAGCTCCTCCAGAGGATGCAAGAACAGGGAACCGGTATGTGCAAGCAGGAGGTCGTGCCACCGGGACAGTAACCCTGTTTGGAAACCGATGAGACGCAGGGAGCTCGGCAGGTGGTCAAGTTCAGCCCAAGCGGCCCTTGCACAAAGACTCCTGACCGGCATAGCCCAGGATGCAGGCCGCTTCGGGGCCGCCGATACCTGCCGTTTGCTCGAGCCGGGAATGAATCAGGCGACGGATCAAGGAGACTCCGAGCTCAATCCTTCTGAACAGCGCTGTAACGAGGGATATCAAGAACCTTACCAGAAATAAGTCTCGCATGACCACTGGACGTCTGCAAAGGTAAGTTAGCCGCAGTATACCACATCCACATATTGTTTATCTGAAATACTCTTACTGCATGGTGATCTCCACGCGTAAAGCAACTCTCATAGAAGATGAAAAAGATGCAATTCGGGTAAACGAACAAGCCCCGTCATTTTCCATGGGATACGCAACGAGATGCACACCGCCGGAGGACCGGCTCAGGAACTACCTTTGGCGGATTATCCACTCCTGTTCATTCGTCCGGCGCACGGCACAACACCCAGCGCAGTTGGTAGAAGGCGATGGCTTCCGAGGCCTCACGCTTGGTCCAGCCGCCTGCGCGTACCTGCTCAGGCAGCCGCTACTGGTAGCGCCCCAGCGTCTCCAACTGCTTCCCGGTGACCGGCTCGTCCAGCCAGGCAGCCTCTTTGCCGGCCACTGCCTTGTGGAAGAGGCCTGCGGTCGCCTCCTGCACCAGCGCGACCTGCTGCCGCAGGGGCAGATAGCGCCGCTCAATCCATGTTGCGAGAGGGGGTCGCGGTCAAGCCAACTTTCGAAACTGACTACCCACTAAGTACAATCAACGAATGTTTACGGCTTTGGAGCCGATGACCGATAGGATCTTCTGTGGGCACTGGTTGAAGCGGTCGAAGCACGCTTGAGCCGCTGCGAGTAGTGCCGGCTTGGTCTCAAAGAGTTCACAATGGGTGA
>DATGGW010000373.1:0-7577 GCA_035308345.1 Ktedonobacteraceae bacterium
CCTGCGCAACGGCGGGAAATCTACCTTTGCTGGTACTTAGGCGAAGAAGGCATCAACTACTGGCATTACCTCGATACCGGCTTCGCTGGCCGGCAGCCGCTTTAGCAATGACCACCATCCGGCAAGCCCTGGCGCAGGGCATCGAACGTCTCGACGCGCAGCTATTGCTCAGCCATGTGCTGGATGTCGAGCGCAGCGCCCTCTACGCCTTCCCCGAACGCGAACTGACGCCCACACAGGAGCAGCATTACCGCACGCTTATCGAGCGGCGCGTACAGGGTGAACCGGTCGCCTACCTGGTCGGTCACAAAGAATTTTACGGTCTCGACTTCACGGTTGACAGGCGCGTGCTGATCCCACGCCCGGAAACCGAACTGCTTGTTGAGACCGCATTGCAGGTCTGCCGCGACAAGATCGAGTCTGGAAACGCACCTATCGTTGCCGATATAGGCACAGGCAGCGGCGCAATTCCCATCGCCCTGGCCGTAAATGAGTCGCGCCTGCCTTACCTGTACGCCACCGATATCTCCAACGAGGCATTGGCCGTCGCCGCTCTGAATTGCCAGCGCCACCATGTGGAGCAGCGCGTGCGCCTGTTGCATGGGGACCTGCTGGCTCCCCTGCCCGAATCCGTCGATGTGCTCATAGCCAATCTTCCTTACGTCGGCACGAACGAGACGGAACTCCTATCGGGCGATGTAATCGACTACGAGCCACATCTCGCGCTCTTCAGTGGTTCTGACGGGCTAGATCTCATAGAACGCTTCTTTACGGATTTGGCGCGATCAAGTACACTTAAAGTAGGGGCCGTTGCGCTGCTGGAAATCGGCTATCGCCAGCGCGAACGCCTGTCACACCTCGTTTACACGCTCTGGCCGCAGGCAAAGCTCAGCTTTTACAGGGATTATGCCAACTGGGACAGGGTGTTACAGGTCATTTTGTAAATCGTTTAAGAATACAACCACACCTGCTGGCTGGCAAACAGGGGAGTAATTATGCCAGGCGATTAAGAATGCATACCTCAAAGTGATTTGCGCATACGTTCTCTGTAACAGAGTAGCCGTGTCGTGCATTAAGACGTTTTAATGCATCAGCGCGTCTGTATAGTAGCGTGTATATTATGTACGTCAAAGGTATCAGAGCAGAGAAGCCCGTTTTCCAGAGTAAGGGAATATTACATGCCAGAAGCAAGCATCATCCACATTAGACTATTATTTCTCATTCCCACCAGCTTGTTTCACAATGATATCATAACCCTGCTGACAGGTGGCGCAACCGCCTTCGTGCTTGCCCTCGCACTTACCTTCGTCGTTAAAGCGTTCTGCTATAAAGTTGGCTGGTTGGATCGCCCGGCGGCTCGCCGCGTGCATAAAAAGGCGGTGCCACGTCTTGGCGGCGTTGCTATGTTCCTGGCGTTTGTGATTGTTTCCGTGCTTTTTTACGCGCCCGGTTTGAACTCCAATCCGACCGAAATTTCTATCTTCTGGTTACTGCTGGTGGCCTCTACTTTTATAGTCATCGTCCATACCTTTGATGACATCATAGGACTCAAACCGCGCACCAAATTGATCGCGCAGACCATCGCTGCCATCATCATCATGGGTCCCTGGATACCTACCTTCCGCGGCGTGCTGCTCTATACTTTCAGCAACCCGTTCTATCACCTGCACCTGCCCTGGTTCACCGAACCTAACATCTTTCTCTTCATGCAGCATGCAGATTTCAGTCTCCTGGCTATCCCGGCTGTACTGTTGACGTGGTTCTGGACCGTCGGCATGATGAACACAGTCAATCTGATCGATGGCCTGGACGGACTGGCAACTGGCGTGGTGGGCATAACCGCGCTCTTCATTACTATCACCAGCTTCATTCAAGGCCAGCAGAGCATCGCCATTCTGGCCGCCATTTTTACCGGGGCCGTTTTTGGCTTCCTGCCGCTGAACTGGAATCCGGCGAAGATTTTTATGGGTGACAGCGGCGCGATGTTCCTGGGGTTAGGGCTGGCCGTGCTTTCGACCATGGGCGGAGCGAAGTTGGCCCTTGCTCTGATGGTACTTGGACTACCTATCCTGGACCTGGCGGTCGTCGCCATCAACCGTATACGCCGGGGACAATCTCCAGGGCATTACGACCTGACACACCTGCATTACCGCCTGCTGGCCACCGGGCTGAGCGTCAAAAGGATATGCTTGCTCTTTTATGTTCTTACCATCATGTTTGGAGTGCTGGCCCTACGCCTGAATCGTGTTTATAAATTCGAAGGATTTGTGCTGGTCGGTGTCACCATGATCTTCCTGATCCTCTGGGTTGACCGCCGCCTGCGCCTGCGTGGTGTGCCGCTCAGACCGGACAGCCCCGAACCCTCGCCCAGTCATACCCCACCCCCGGGCGACCATAAAGGCCCTCTCCACTCCACATCCACCTCGCTCGCCCCTACGGATTATTGATGACTTTTTCTTAGCTCGATGTGTATGGGGCAAGCTTCCAGGGCGACCCTTGCGGTCGCCCTGGCAATAATTCACAAGCCCTGGGTATCTATATGAGGACTTGAAAATTATCAACCCATGGCGATTTCATCAGAGCGGCGAGTACTCGCCAACGCCGCATCTTCCATGTACATGCGCTTTAAGTAATAGCCCGTGAAGGACTGCTCGTTTTCAGCCACGTCTTCTGGCGTGCCAACGGCGATCACATAGCCGCCGGCATCACCGCCTTCAGGGCCCAGGTCGATCAACCAGTCCGCGCTTTTGATCACTTCCAGGTTGTGCTCTATCACCACAATCGAGTTGCCCGCGTCCACCAGTCGCTGCAACACCTGTAACAGACGGTCCACGTCCGCGAAATGCAAACCGGTGGTAGGCTCATCCAGAATATACATCGTGCGCCCCGTCGCCCGCTTCGACAGTTCTGTCGCCAGCTTGACGCGCTGTGCCTCGCCGCCCGACAGCGTTGTCGCAGGCTGCCCCAGGCGCATGTAGCCCAGACCCACATCGTTCAGCGTCCTCATCTTATTGTAGATAGAGGGAATGTTGGCGAAAAAACTCGTCGCCTCTTCCACCGTCATATCCAACACATCGGCAATACTCTTGCCCTTGTAGTGGATCTCCAGCGCCTCACGATTGTAGCGCTTTCCTTTGCACACCTCACACGGCACGTACACATCGGGCAGGAAGTTCATCTCGATTTTGACAATGCCCTCGCCCTTACATGCCTCGCAGCGCCCGCCCTTGACGTTAAACGAGAAACGACCCGGCAGGTAACCGCGAATGCGCGACTCCGGAACCTGCGCGAAGAGGTCGCGAATGCCTGTGAACGCGGTAGTATAGGTGGCGGGATTCGAGCGCGGCGTGCGACCGATGGGCGACTGATCGATATCGATGATCTTATCCAGGTGCTCTATGCCCTCAATCGTATCATGCGCCCCCGGCTTATCATGCGCCCGGTAGATTACATGCGCCAGTCGGCGATAGAGGATATCCGAAATCAGCGTGCTCTTGCCAGAACCGGATACGCCCGTTACCACCACAAATTTGCCCAGGGGAACCTCCACATCTATGTTTTTCAGGTTATTCTCGCGCGCCCCCTTAATCAGTAGTGATTTCCCATTGCCCGCGCGTCGCTTCTCAGGCAGTGGAATACGCTTGCGCCGCGCGAGATAATCGCCCGTGATAGAATCGGGGCTTGAGATAATGTCTTTATAGGTACCTTCAGCGATCACCTCTCCGCCATGCTCGCCCGCGCCTGGGCCTATATCGATGATGTGATCGGCGGCGCGCATGGTATCTTCATCATGCTCGACCACCAGCAGGGTGTTACCCAGGTCGCGCAGGCGCACCAGCGTTCTGATGAGCCGCGCATTGTCGCGCTGGTGAAGTCCGATACTCGGCTCATCCAGGATGTACAGCACGCCCATCAGGCCCGAACCAATCTGTGTCGCCAGCCGGATGCGCTGCGCCTCACCACCGGACAGGCTCATTGCTGCCCGGTCTAATGTCAGGTAGTCCAGGCCAACATCTACCAGAAATTGCAGGCGCGCCCGTATCTCCTTCAGTACTTGCCGCGCGATGAGTCGCTCGCGCCCCGTCAACGTCACCTCGACCATTGGTCCATTTGCGTCAATGGGGGTCAGTGGGTCTCCCAGTAACGAACCGCCATCCCCACTGCCATTGTTCTTCTTATGCTTACCATTGCTATTCAGTATACCATCTTCGGCCTCTAGCTCCTGGAAGAAACGCTGCGCGTTCACAATCGAGAGGCGCGTCACCTGCACAATATTATGACCACCCACCGTGACTGCCAGCGCTTCCGGTTTCAGGCGCGCGCCATGACAGTCGGGACAGATACGCGCCGACATGTATTGCTCAATCTCTTCGCGGACACCCTCGCTATCCGTCTGCTTGTAGCGACGGTCCAGGTTCGGGATCACGCCCTCGAAATTGATAGTATAGTTGCGCGTCCCGCCGTGCTGCGGCCTGTAGCGTATCGTCAGAGGTTCCGGTGAGCCATACAACACTTTCTTGCGCTGGTCTTCGGTCAGTTGGCGCCAGGGCGTCTCAAGGCTGAAATTGTACTTCTTCGCCAGCGCCTCGAGGATGGATGCGTGCCACTGGCTGCCATTCACCACCTTACTCCAGGGCGCGATTGCCCCTTCAAGCAGACTCAGCTCCGGGTGCGTCACAATCAACTCCGCGTCTATCTCCTGCTGCGTTCCCAGTCCGGTACAGGTGGGACACGCGCCATGTGGGCTGTTAAAGCTAAAGGTACGCGGCGCAATTTCCGGTAAGCTGATGCCGTCGTATACACAGGATAGCTTTTCCGAAAAGAGAATCTCTTCCCCATCAGCAATAGAAACCAGCACTACACCGTTGCCCAGCTTCAGCGTTGTCTCCAGCGAATCCGTTACGCGCTGCCTGAACGACGTATCAACCTCTTGTGGCTGTTCCGCGCTTTGTGGCGCGTCGAAGCGAGCGTTCGCACCTGCCTGCTCGGCGTTTATATCATACAGTGCCGGGCGCTCGGCCACTTTCATGAGCGGGCGCATTTCTTCGACCGGCGCAGCCTTTGGCTCCCGGCGGATCACCAGTCGATCTACCACCACCTCGATGGTATGCTTTTTCTGCTTATCCAGGTCAATCTCATCGCTCAGATCGTAAATCGTGCCATCGACGCGCACGCGCACGTAACCCGCCCGTCGCATCTCTTCAAATATCTGCTTGTACTCGCCCTTGCGTCCCTGCACCAGCGGCGCGAGCAGCATAATACGCGAACCCTCTGGCAAATTTAGCACTGCATCCACGATTTGCTGCACCGTTTGCCGGCTCACTTCACGCCCGCATATCGGACAATGCGGATGGCCCACGCGCGCGTAGAGCAGGCGCAGGTAATCATAAATCTCGGTAACGGTTCCAACCGATGAGCGAGGGTTATGCGTCGCGCCCTTCTGGTCGATAGAGATAGCAGGAGACAACCCGTCGATATGATCGACATCGGGCTTCTCCATCTTATCCAGAAACTGGCGAGCGTAGGCTGACAGCGACTCCACGTAACGACGTTGCCCTTCGGCGAAGATGGTATCAAACGCCAGGCTGCTCTTGCCCGACCCTGATAGTCCTGTAATCACCACCAGCTTATCGCGAGGAATAGTTACATCGATATTCTTCAGGTTATGTTCGCGCGCGCCGCGTATAATAATTCTATCCTGGGGCATACAACTAGACCACCCATCATATAATGGAGAGTGCGGCATGCACTCTACCAGATTTGATACAAACGTTCGATATTGAAGATTATACCACACTCCACCAGCCAGAATGTCGAAAACACCAGGACGGATAATGGCTATCCCAGAAATAAGACGCGCTGGCACAATACTATATACTATAACGCACAAACTTATAGCCTTTATTTCCTAACGCGGCTGCTCAGCCACACAACCTTTTACAAGCATGTGTCGTATAATGGTAGCAACGTAAAATTCACAAGGGCGGGGATCAGGGGCACGGGGGCGCGCCTGGCCCCCGTGCCCCTGATCCCCGCCCTGGCGCCGGTCGCCTTAAGTGCATTGATGGTTGTATGTTTATAGCTTCCAGTAAACGGAGAATTTGAATGAATCCAGAAATGGATTTTGAAAAACGCTTCCGCCTTGTGCGTGAAGTCATAGAAACCATCGTCCTGACTCTTCTCATGTTTCTGGTTATCCGCTTTGCCGTGCAAAACTTCAACGTCGAAGGCACAAGCATGGAACCCAGCCTCCACAATGGGGA
The DNA here is from genome assembly GCA_035308345.1 of Ktedonobacteraceae bacterium. Classification (GTDB taxonomy): domain Bacteria; phylum Chloroflexota; class Ktedonobacteria; order Ktedonobacterales; family Ktedonobacteraceae; genus CF-113. Next base: position 6,264 of record DATGGW010000373.1, read on the forward strand.
ACTCATTCTCGTGGACAAATGGACCTATATGTTTCATCCTCCACAGCGCGGCGATGTGATTGTGTTTATCGCTCCGCCTCAACCTGCGTTGGATTATGTCAAACGTGTCATAGGCCTACCAGGCGACAGGATCACCATCAATAACACGACGGTTATCGTCGATGGCGTCACCTTGAACGAATCTTATGTTGCTGCCATTGACCAGGGAAACATTTTCGACAATAAGCATATAAGCAACCTGCTTGTCCCGCCCAATATGTATTTCGTGCTGGGCGATGATCGCATACGCAGTGACGACTCCAGGGACTGGGGTTTTGTGCCGCGCCAGAACATCATCGGGCGCGCTGCGATCGTTTACTGGCCGCTGCAGCAAGATAACGACGGTTTCCTCCCCAACGTCTCCTCTGTCTTCGCTAATGTCCACCAGCCTGGCAGTTCCGCTCTTTCTCAGAATAAGGGGAGTACACCCATTGACTCCAATGCGCTTCTACTGGCGCTGGCTCCAATTGCCCTGTTTACTACTCTACGGAGGAAAAGACAGGACAAGGCTTAAATCACAACCGAACCCAATTGGATACCAACCTCCTGATTTTTGAGTGTAATACCCACCACCTGGCGATGGATGCGCGCTACTGCATCCTGTAGATGCGCATTCAGCAGTGCAGTCATTTCATCTGGAGACATCACCCAGGAAAGAATGCCATTCACCTGCACATGCGTCATCACGATCTGACCGTTGCTGGCAACAGGTATAGCTGTTATAGAGCAGGCAAAGCCATAAAGCTGGAAGTCCAGCTGCACTCCGCCTGTATATGAGCCATTGTTGGCAAGTACAGGCGGCGCGATATGCGCAACGGCGTTCTGTACTGCATCAGATGGGGCGTGATTGAGCGTTATCAGGTTATTCAACAGGTTTTCTGAGACCGGCAAACTGCTGACTTGTGGGGGAATAGGCACAATCATATCCACCCCATTTGATAACACCTGGTCAAGCTGGTTCTGCGCGATAGAATGCAGCATAGGACGCCCCGCCAGGAACCATCCCCCCACCAGCAACACTGCCAGCACAACCAATGTGATCAATACCCTTAAAGGCCATCTTCTTTTACGACGACGCAGCGCACTCACTTTGCTTTCACCTTTCAACCCTGATTTTTTTCACCCATCAACCCCGCTCAAAATCATTTCCCAATTGTCAACCCCAAGTATACACTGCTTTTGCGCATGCGTATATGCATTATTTCACTCGATATTGTTCACGCTTAACATCAGGAAGATTCTGGGGACAACTCAGCCAAGCACTGGAAGAAAGGG